>NZ_JBGTZA010000028.1:0-24909 GCF_041807805.1 Streptococcus sp. E29BA | reverse complement strand
CTAAACTTTCGTCCGTATACATGGTGAGGTCTTCTGGGATACTCAATAGCAACTCTTGCAAGCGGCTGTAATCGGCTAGCTCCTCTGGTTTTCTTACCAACATCTCTGCGACATGTTCCAGACCAGCCAGCGCACGATCAATTTCAACCTGCTGTGTGGTTAGGCTGTCGTGAACGGCTCGCGCAGCAGCGACTTTCTGACTAAAGGCTTGGTAACTGTCCTCGGTGTAATCAGTTGCTGCAATTGCTTCAAGCGGTGTCAAGGCAGCTAGGAGCTGGCTTTTATCCACCAAACCAAGCGCTTGGTCGATCTGACCGAGCTTGAACTTAGCTTGTTTAATGTAGCTGAGGTCAGTGGTTACTCCACCTTTCCATTTTTCAGAAAACTCTCTGTCAAAGTGACCGTAAGAGTTCATGATGAAGGTACCGTCAGGTTGAACAACCAACCCAGCATAGCCCGTATCACCTGAGAAGTGGTTCTGCGCCCAATCCTCAGCGATAAGAATTCGGTACTGACCTTCGTTCTGGTTCATGATGTCTTCATAGGTACCAACCCAGGCTACCCATTCCCCAGCTCGCCAGTCACCTGGTTCAATTTTACCATTTTTGTTGTAATCCAGCGTAATCTCACGGAAAGTGACTAGCAGACGACCGCTAATTGGATCATAAGCAATCTTATGGCGTTCCCCTTGTAGGGCGCCTTGCATGAATTCTGGACGGGTCCATGTCTGACCTTCATCATCCGAGTAGAACATGGTTGACTTATGTTGGTGAGATTGAGAGCGACCGAGAGCGACTAGACGCTTGCCGTCTGGTGAACGGAAGACGCCGACTTCAGCCAGCTGAGTTGCTGCTTCAATATCACGGTGCTCAGGAATCAATTTCTCAGGAGCACTCCATTGCTCGTTGCCTTGCTCATCGAAGGTCAGGTAGGTTTTGTAGTTGACAAAGCTAGCGTCAATGTATAGCCCCATCCATTTGTCGATAAAGTTACCTGCCTCATCCTTGAGCTGGGTCAAGCTAGACATGGCAACGATTGAGAAGTTTTGTGAACCATCTGCTTTGGTTGGCTGGAACTGTTTGTACTCTGACCAGGTTTGACCATTGTCTGTGGAGATTGAAGTATCCCAACCGCCGCTGGTATTGCCATGCCAGTTTGGTCGTCCTGCAATCATGATCAGTTTTTGTGAACCGTCTTTGAAATTCAGTTTATAGAGGGTTGGTGTTTCCCAAGAATTTGCCCATGACGCTGGAATATCAGTTTTCTCTGTCCATGTCTCGCCACCATCATGGCTAACTTTCATGACCACCGGTCCTCGTCCATGTCCAACTACGAAGGCTGTTAGCAGGGTTTGGTTATCGTCCAGCATGAGCATGTCTGGGTGAGCCAAGTACTGACGTGGTGTGTTTGGTGCCTTTTCCACATCAGACAAGTTAGCTTCTGGCATCTTATAGGTTGGAATAGTGTACTGGATTTCCAGACGTTTTTCGACCGTCACTGGGATTTCCTTGCGATAGCCACCTGCCGTGTTTTCGATAACCAAGCTTGTGCGACCTTTTTTCAGCGCTGTTACACGACCATTAGCATCAACACTAGCGATCTCTGGGTCAGTGATGGTGTAGGTTACAGTCTTATCAGCAGCATCAGAAATTAGATCAGCATTGACTTGCTGGCTGTCGTTGATATAGAGTTCCAAAGCTGTTTCAGCCACATTGAGCCCTTTGACCTGCATGGAAGCGACAACCTCGGCACCTGTCAAGGCACGGTTGTAAATCTTGAGCTCATCCAGTAGCCCTTTAACATTGCTACCACCGATCACATTAGCTGGGAGGATAAAGTCACGTGTTTTTGTCCAAGCGTTTGTTTGCACCAGCTGACCATTGACATAGAGACTGAGACCGTCTTGTGCGCTATTGGTCCACGTGTAATGCACCCAGTTACCTTTTGGTGCGGTATGGTTAAAGGTCAAGACATCTCCTGCACCTTTACCAACGTGCACACCTGCTTTTTCACGATTTGTCGCTAGTCGAGTATCAAGGGAGCGCTGACCATCAGTACTACTTAGGATAGAGTGGCGGTTGGCACCTTCGGATTCGTTGTAAAGCCAATACCCAACAGACCAGTCGTGGTTAAGAGACGGCAGGTTAGGTAAGGTCACTTGTTGACCTGGCTCCAAACGCAGGGCTTTACCAGAAATTCCATCTACCAGTTGACTAGTTGCTGGTTGACCATGACGGTCGCCCCATGAATCACGAACTGGACTTGTGGTATCATCAAAGGCATAATAGGCAACCTGAGCAGCTTGGTCAACGGTCAAACGTTCAACAGTAAGTGTCTCCTGAGCTGATTTACTAGGGTCTTGCTTAGAGGTTGCTGTGATGGTCACTTGACCTGCCTTCAAAGCGGTCACCTCACCCGTTTCCGAGACGCTAGCAATCAATGGGTTGCTACTGGTCCAAGTTACCAGTGGGTTGATGAGATTGGTTGGCGCCAACGCAGCAGTCAGTTGGCGACTTGTGCCAACAATTAGCGGTTGCGCCACCTCGCCACGGATAGCGATGCTCTCAACCTCTCTTGAGCCTGTTTGTTTCAAGGTAACATGTTCACGGGAAATGGCCGCAATCTCATCCTTGATGGCCTGCATATCACGGGCAAGAGCTTGTTTACCTTCTTCGGTCAGATATAGGCGATTGTTCGGATATTGCGCCTTGACTGTTTTGAGCAAACGGTCAACACGCTCAGCAAGGGCTGGTGTTTCTTCTTTGATTTGGATTAACTTGTTGACATCGCGAATGCCTTCTGCCATTTTTTCCAAACGTAAGGTTGATTTGGAAACTGGGTTGGCACTGGTTTTCAAATCTGGGTAGACGAGGAAAGGGTCGCCTGTTTCAAAGGCATTGTGCGTAGCATCTTCCAGAGGATTTTCCACCCATGAATCATAGGCCCAGCGCAGGAAGCCTTGACCACCAACCGCATAGGCATAGAGCATGGTCCAGTAGCTCTCGCCTGGTGCGCTAAGAGAGAAGTTCCCTGGTTTCTCACCTGTTGCCGTGTAAATGGTTGTCCGAAGACCGCGAGCCGCCCGTTCTTTACGCAAGGCTTCAAACTCAACAGGGTGAGCCTTGACGGCATTGGCACCGACATTGAGGTCGGTCACTCGCATAGCTAACTCACGCTTGTTAACAAAGCCATCCATGGCACCTGCTGTCTTGAATGGTTTGCCGTCGATGCTACGGACACTGTCAATCAAGTCAAAGGCTCGTTTGTCAAACCCACGTTCGTCGATACCGATATAAACCTGATCCTTCCAGCCTTTTCTCTCCACATGAACGATAAAGTCTTGGAGGAAAGCATTCCACGTTTTTGTGTATTCCTCACTACCAACGGTGTAGCGGCTGATCACTTTTTGCCCAGTGGCTTCGTCAAAATAACGGAACTGATTGGTCCATGGCGCCACACTGTAGCCAACAATCTTGTCACCGAGACCAAGGGATTTGTTAAATTCCACCCATTTATCAAACTTGGTGTAGTCAAAACTGAAGGTACCGTCAGCTTTCTTGGTCCAATCAATCATGGATGGGAATTTGATCTCATTTTTACTGTAAGTCTGACCTGCCCAAGCCTCCTCAACGATGGTCGTTGTTACGGCATGACCACCCAGTGCCTTATAGCGCTCCATATGTGGCCTTAAAATCTCAAAATGTTTTTCAGAAAACGGCTCAACATTGTAGTACTCAGCTACTGCAAATGGATTTTGCCATAACTCAATATCAAAGCTATCTTTGAAGTCAGTCACTGGTTTTAGGGTCGCATCGGCAACTTCCAAGGTATAGTTAAAGCTGAGCGGTGTTGCTAAGTGGTCTGCCAGAACTTTTACCGTACCTGTATATCGACCTGCTACTGCCTGCTCAGGCACCTTGATGGTCAACCACACGTTCTGCAGGCTATTAGCTGCCATGGTAGCTAAAGGCTCCGTCTGATAGATGACCTCGTTAGCTTCTGCACGGTTACCTGTTGGAATAGGACGCGTGGTGCTGCCGTAGCCCTGCATACCAGTGAAAGCTTGGACTGACTTGATAAAATGTGCTGTGATGTTGTCCTTGCTGATCGTGTTTGTACCGTCAGTAAAATCGCTCACTTCAACTCGAACATTAGTTAGGGCATCTTCGCCAGACTTAATGGTTAATTGAGAAGTTGCTGTATCGTTGCGCCAAGCGGTTAGCTGGCCTTGTGCAGCCAAAGGAACAGTATCATATTTATCTTGTGTATACTGAAGGTTGGTATCAACCACACCACCTGTTAGCTGAACCTCCCGTTCAGAGGCAGATTGAGCTTCTTCCAAAGCCTGAGCTGCTGCGTGTAGTTGAGCAAGTGCTGCACGCAATTCTTCGCTGGTTGATTGCTCATTAGCAATAACTTGACGAGCTGCTTCGATGGCTCCCATAAAAGCGGTTCGGCTAGCTTCTGTATAGAGTGACAGATCTTCATTAGAAATACTAGCTAACAAGCCTATCAGAGCCTCACGTTCATGAGAAGAGGCTGGTGAGTTAGAAACAAGGGGCTGGTCAGCTACACGAGGAGAGGTTTCTACTGCTTCTCCTTCAGGTAAGGCGGTAGCTGGCTCCTTTTCTGTAGCAGTTTCTTTTTCTAAAGACTGAGCAACGGCTGGATCAATATTTGCCTCAGTTGCGCTCGTCTCTGCCAACACTGTTCCCCCATTGGCAAATAGCACAGAACCGATTGCAACCGAACAGGCACCCAAGGACAATTTCCGAATGGAAAAAATCTGTTTTTTAGACCATAAGTCTTTCATTTTTCTCTCCTTTTTTGAAAGTGTTTTTATTTTTTGTCTTATTATAACATAAAATAAAAAAATGATGCAATTTTTTACTTGAAATTTTAGTAAATAATTTTATCCCTCCCTCTCACTAACCCCCTTATCCTAGTCAAATGATGCTAGCACAAACTAACACAAATAGGTCTTGACGATTCTGAAAAAATAGGCTATAATAGTTGCTGTTATGGCGGTATAGCCAAGTGGTAAGGCACGGCTCTGCAAAAGCTTGATCACCGGTTCAAATCCGGTTACCGCCTCTAGGTGCACCTCTAGGTGCTGTCAAATGCTAAGACGAACTCATAAAAATGAGTTCGTCTTTTTTATCAATAAATAGCCGTTGATTTTATTTGGTCAATAAAAAAAAAGCCTGTCCCCATCAACTTTATTAGTTGAGATGACGGAGTACAGAAAGACTAAAAAAGAGCTATTAACCCTAATATTCAATAACTTAAAGAATAGAGGAAAGTCTACCACTACTTCAACTTAATAACAGCGATAATCCTCAAAAACGAGTACTTTGTCTTCTGCTAGTCATCCGCCAAATTATCTCTGTATCAGAAATAAAACCCAAAACATTTTCAGCTATTGTGAACAATAGCATCAAAAAGACCCCTGGCAAAAATTGAACCGCCCCCAAAAAGTTAGACAGAAAAAATCTAATTTTGAGGTGCGGTTCAAACATTTACAGGAGGTTTCTCTTCGCTATAAATCAGTTGATTACGCTGACTAACGTTTAGCCTTTTCTAGGCACTGTTTTATCAGCTTATAGACGTGCATTCAGCTCATCTGACAGTTCCTCAAAGCCTGGCTTGCCAAGAAGGGCAAACATGTTTTTCTTATAAGCTTCAACACCTGGCTGGTCAAATGGGTTGACACTGTTGAGGTAACCTGTGATAGCAATGGCTAGCTCAAAGAAGTAAATAGCATAACCCAGCGTAAAGGCATCCTGCTCCTTCAAGATGACAAAGAGGTTGGGCACGCCGCCATCTGTGTGAGCTAGTAGCACACCGTCTGTTGCCTTTTTGTTAACAAAATCAACATCCTTGCCTTGCAGGTAGCCTAAACCATCCAAATCCTCAGCCAGCTCTGGAATTAAGACGTTTTTACGTGGCTTATCCACACGCACCACCGTCTCAAACAAGTTGCGATAGCCTTCTTGGATAAATTGCCCCAAAGAGTGCAAATCAGTCGAGAAGTTAGCAGATGTTGGGTAGATACCTTTCTGGTTTTTACCTTCAGATTCACCAGCTAACTGCTTCCACCACTCGCCAAAATACTGGAGCGATGGCTCATAGTTAGCCAAAATCTCTGTCACATAGCCCTTGCGATAAAGCACTGTCCGAAAGGCTGCATACTGGTAGGCAATATTGTCAGTGATTTTATCTGAGGTCAATGCCTGGCGGGCCGCATTGGCACCAGCTATGAGCTGTTTGATGTCCGCACCGCTAGCAGCAATCGGCAAAAGCCCTACAGCTGTCAAGACCGAGAAGCGACCACCGACATCATCTGGCACGACAAAAGTCTGCCAGTTGTTGGCGTCTGCCTCCACCTTAACCGCCCCTTTAGCCTTATCTGTCGTGGCATAGATGCGTTTGTTGGCTTCCTCTTGACCATATTTTTTAACCAAGAGCTCTTTAAACACACGAAAAGCAATCGCTGGTTCAGTCGTTGTCCCTGACTTAGAAATCACGTTGACAGAGAAATCCTTATCTGCCACATACTCCACCAAGTCTGCCAAGTAGGTTGAGGAAATAGAGTTTCCAGCGTACAAAATTTGAGGCGCTTTGCGCTCTTGTGCAGACAGCAAGTTAGCAAAGTGATGGTTGAGGAAGTCAATGGCTGCTTTGGCCCCCAAGTAAGAGCCTCCGATACCGATAACCACTAGCACCTCGCTGTCAGACTTAATCTGCTCAGCCGCTGCTAAGATACGCTCAAACTCGTCTTTATCATAGTTCTCTGGTAAATCTAACCAGCCCAAAAAGTCACTCCCTGGACCAGTCTTTTCGCGGAGCAATTTATCTGCCAGAGTCACTTGCGGTTGCAAGTAATCCAACTCCTCCTGTCCAACAAAAGTCCCTAGTACTTTAGAATAATCAAATCGAATAGTTGTCATGCGTTGATAACCTTTCTAACTAATATCACCTATATCTTACCTTTTTATGGGGCAAAAATCAAGCATTCCTTGTAATTTGTGAGCATTGAAACAAAATCATCTAGCCCCTCATTAAGCAGCTAGATGATACAGCCTTAATGCCACAAATCTGCAACAATATTGGTCTGGTCGCGGTCTGGACCGACAGAGAAGGTCAAGAGTTCCACACCAACCAGCTCTGTAATCCGCTTGACATAGTTCTGAGCATGAAGCGGTAGGTCTTCAAAACGACGAACACCTGTGATGTCCTCGAACCAACCTGGCAACTCCTCATAAATCGGCTTGCAGCGGTTGAGCTGAACGGTGCTAGCTGGATAGTAATCAATCCGCTCCCCATCAAGGTCATAAGCCACACAGATTTTCACAGTCTCAAGCCCTGACAAGACATCAATCGAGTTGAGGCAAAGGTTGGTAATGCCAGAAACACGGCGGCTGTGACGCATGACCACACTGTCAAACCAGCCCACACGGCGTGGGCGACCTGTGGTCGTGCCGTATTCTTTTCCGATTTCACGGATACGCTGGCCAATCTCGTTATGGAGTTCGGTTGGGAACGCACCCTCACCAACACGGCTGGTATAAGCCTTGCAGACACCAACAACTTTGCTGATCTTGCTTGGTCCGACACCAGATCCGATGGTCACCCCACCAGCGACAGGGTTCGATGATGTCACAAACGGATAGGTTCCTTGGTCAATGTCCAACATGACACCTTGAGCACCTTCAAAGAGCACCCGCTTGTCCGCATCAAGCGCATCATTGAGCACGACAGAGGTATCCGTCACATACTGCTTGATTTGCTGACCGTAGGCGTAGTATTCTTCAAAAATTTCCTCAAAATCCAAGGTATCTGCTTCATAGAATTTTTCAAAGAGGCGATTTTTCTCTGCCAAGTTCACACGTAACCGCTCTGCAAAGACCTCTTTATCCAGCAAATCCGCAATACGGATACCAACACGACCTGCCTTGTCCATATAGGCTGGACCAATCCCCTTGATGGTGGTGCCGATTTTCTGGTCACCTTTCGCCTCTTCTTGCAACTGGTCGAGCTTGATGTGGTAAGGCAAAATGATGTGCGCACGATCTGAAATCCGCAGATTATCTGTCGTCACTCCCTCACCATGAAGGTAGTCTAGTTCCTTAACCAACGCCTTAGGATTGACCACCATCCCATTTCCGATAACAGCCGTCTTTTCAGGGAAGAAAATCCCTGACGGAATCAAGTGCAGCTTGAACTTTTTACCATCAATAACGATGGTATGTCCTGCATTGTCTCCACCTTGGTAGCGGGCAATAACCTCTGCCTCCGCTGCCAAGAAATCTGTAATCTTGCCTTTTCCTTCGTCACCCCACTGGGTGCCTACTACAACAACTGCTGTCATTTCTTGTTCACCTTTCTCTTGGCTCGCTACATGCACAAGCCTAGTGCGTTCTATCCTAAAACATTATAAGCTTTTTTTGTTAAAAAATCAATAAAAACCTGTATTGGTTCGCTTTTTAATTTAAAAAACGTTGTCATTTTTTAGAACGTAAAGTTTTCATGTCAAAGGATGCATTTGAATAAACACAGACAGGCTAAAATCACAGCAATTTCTTGTAAAGTTGTCCGTTTTTAGCTAAAATATAAGGTAAGATAGTATACGGAAAGGACAACGATGACAAAACACAGAGTAAAGCGGATGACAGACGAAAAGATTGTTCTTTATGTCGTCCTAGCAATGCTTGGTATGGGTGCTTTACTTGCTACCTTACCCTTAATACTAGCGGGTGCTATCGGATTTGTTATCTATCAATTAGTGGCTAAACAAAGAAGACTGCCTAGCCAAAACCCTAACCCTCGCTTGCAAGACCTCAAAGGTAAGATTAAACGCGCCGATCGCCAAGTAAGCTTGCTTGAGGACTATCAGTCCCAAAAAGAGTACACCCAATACGGCGTGTTGGCGCGCCAGCTTTTGCCCCAACTAAAAACCATCCAAAATGAGGCTGACCAACTCAAAGAGGACATGGGGCAAGAAATCTACCAGCGTGTGTCAAAAAAAGTCACTCAAGTGACTGGCGAGATTACGACAGAATTGAACCGACTAGGCTTATCCGCGGATAGTGAGCCGTTGAACCCCGAGGAAGAGCGCGTGCTTCAGCTGGCTCCAGAATTGCTAACTTGCTATCGCAATATTCGCATGGATGATCGTATTATCCGTGAAAAAATCAAAACGAGCCCCAATCAATCTGAGCTCACCGCTTTGCATGATGCCAACATGAATCGGTTCGAGGACATTTTGTCAGGTTATCTGAACATCAAAGCGTCTCCGAAAGATTTCTATCAAGCGCAAGAACGCTTGGAACGAGCAAAAACAGCTCTGGAACAATTTGATTTAGACTTGGATGAGACCTTGAAAGAACTCAACGAAAAAGAATTAAGTGATTTTGAGGTAAGTTTACGGCTGATGAGCCAAAAGGAGCGTAAAGATGAGAACTAATCGATTATTCTGGCGGTTCACAGCTGTCCTAGCCCTAGTATTTTGGGGAACATTGGGCAACAATCCTTTCTTGGTTGGTTCTGGTATTAGTTTAATCATCTTTTGGTCGCTAAAAAAGCAGATTAATCGCAGAGCTTTACCAGCCAATCGACGGGCCTACACCATTTTTTTAATTGCCCTATGTGCTTTTCTCCCGCTTAGCTACACTGAGTTTTTTGGGGCTTTATTTGGATTTACTGGGCTACTCTGGGGTGGCTATGCCGTATCCAACCAATTATCCACTCGCCAGCAGCA
This sequence comes from Streptococcus sp. E29BA, assembly GCF_041807805.1. Taxonomy (NCBI): domain Bacteria; kingdom Bacillati; phylum Bacillota; class Bacilli; order Lactobacillales; family Streptococcaceae; genus Streptococcus; species Streptococcus sp. E29BA. The sequence goes on along the minus strand of NZ_JBGTZA010000028.1, from coordinate 15,149 downwards.
GAAATTAAGCGGTCAACGAGTCGCAGCCCTGCCAACGATTGACCAAATCAAGTCCACTGTTAAACAGCTTGATGGCAGCGTGTCTCGGTTAAAGGCGTTAGCCGAATCCAAGCAACACGCCGCCTATAAGGCATCAGCACCTGAGGTCTTGACAGAACTAGAGCAACTGGCAGATCAGCTTAATCAACAAAAAAACAGGTTAGACCTGGCGACCTTTCAACGCTTGATGACCCGCATCGCTACTGAGCGACAACTGATTCAGGATACCTTGCATCAGTTACAGCATGACTGGGAAAGTCAATTGCCAGATCAACACAACATTAAGCAAATCGCTCCTGAAATCAGTGCAGCTGTCTATCAGATTAGACAAGATAGCCAGCTCATTAAGGAGCAAATCAAGAAAAGCCAACTCGCTAATCAGGCTGAATTGCTAGAACTTCATCAGACTAGCATGTTGCGATTTAACAGCATCCTAACTGGTTACCTTACCATCAAAGAGCACCCAAACCATTACTATGACGCTGAGAAACGCTTGACCACAGCCCAAGAAACCATCGAGCGCTTCGCCAACGATTTAAAAGAACAAGTCCGCCAACTCAATGAAAATGCTATGCACGAGTTCGAAGTCAATCTACGACTGCTCAACTCAACTGTCTAGCCAATCAAACCTAAGGAGATCCTATGAGCCAATTTAATTTTGATATTGATAAAATTGCCAACAATGCTGTCAGAAAGGTTGATAAAACAACTGAAATCATCCAAACAACCAAGGAGTTAGGAACAGGGCAGGTGGGCTTTCTGGATAAGCTAACACCTGAACAACAAACAGCTATTACCGAACGAGCACCACAGCTAGTCGACAGTTTCATCACTGACCAGAATGCCTTGCTGGATTTTGGTCAAGCCGCCGTCGAAGAGGTTAATAAAACCGTCAATCACATCTTGTCTGAACAAAAGAAACTAGACATTCCTCAAGTTGATGACCTGCTCCAAAACACCAACCGTGAACTCAACGGTTTTGTTGCCAAATACAAGGACATCAAACCAACAGATTTGGAGCAAAAACCCAATTTTTTCCAAAAAATGTTCAAACATGGAAAAAACACCCTTCAAGAGTTTTACTTCGATGCTCAGAACATCGAACAAAAAATGGACAGCATGGCTGCCCATGTGGTAAAGCAAGAGGACACCTTAGCACGTAACATCGTTTCAGCTGAGATGCTTATCGAAGAAAACACAAAATCTATCGAGAACTTAGTCGGTGTGATTGCCTTCCTGGAAGCCACTCAGAAAGAGGCTTCCAATCGTTCCTTGGATCTTCACCATCAGGTAGCCAACCTTGACCTACAATCAGCTGACTATCATGTCAAATCTGAGGAACTAGCCCGTCTAACCGAGGTCGTCAACACACTCGAACAGCAACATACAGAGTATGTCAGCCGTCTTTATGTGGCATGGGCAACAACACCTCAAATGCGCAATCTCGTCAAAGTATCATCTGACATGCGACAAAAACTAGGCATGTTGCGTCGCAACACCATCCCAACCATGAAGCTCTCTATCGCTCAGCTGGGTATCCTTCAACAGTCTGTCCGCTCTGGTGCAACAGCGGACGCTATCGTCAATGCCAACAATGCGGCCCTGCAAATGCTAGCAGAAACCAGCAAGGAGACCATTCCTGCTTTGGAAAATGCTGCCCAACGCCCAACCCTTAACATCGCATCTGTCACTGCCATTGCGGAGAGCCTTGTTGCACAAAATAACGGCATCATTGCCGCCATTGACCAAGGGCGCAACCAACGGGCGCAACTGGAAACAGCTATCATCAAGTCTGCAGAAACCATCAATGATTCGGTTAAATTGCGTGATGAAAAAATTGTCCAAGCCCTGCTCAATGAAGGACGAGCCACACAAGACAACATTAATCGTTAAACTAGCAAAGTTGAACACCTCAGTTTTAACCTTTTAAGGAGTTAGTCACTGCACAGGCTGAGAACAGTTTTTACACCTTTTGCCAGCTTAGAAGTGCGTTAGGGCTCTTGATCGTCTCTTATCACGTTAAGTAAACAAAATTAGTAACGATTATAGGTTAACAGATTTATCTTCATTTTAAAGCTCTATAAGATTGTAGTCAGTTAAGTCACTACATCTTATGGAGCTTTTTAAGCACACTGTTTATGGCAGTGAATTTCCTTTGAAGTAGATTTAAAGGTAATAGCAGAGCAAAAAAACCTCCCTTAAAAAGGACAGTTAATCAAACCTATAATCCTGCTTCTTGCAGACTATCCGCTAAGCTAGCAAAGTCCGCTAGGGTCAGGGCTTCGCCACGGACATTTGGTGCCAGCTCTGCCATGCCAAGCGCTTGCGTGAGCTTATCCTTCACCTCCTCTGACTTGCCAAAGTGGTTGGTCAGGTTGTTCCAGAGGGTTTTTCGAGGTGGATAAAATCTGAATCATAAAATAAGCAAAGAATTTCCATGAATACTCCTCTTTTTGGCGAAATATTTCAAAAAAGTATTGACAAGTAAACTTGGCGTATGTTACAATAAAAATACCAAGTATACTTGTCAAAATATATAATGGAGGTTTCCTATGGATAAACAAGATATTTTAGAAAAAAGTCGCAAAGACTATGCTGTCGCTGATGAAATGGAGCACCATGTCAGTCTCAATTCTGGAAATATTGCCAGCATTGTTGGGATAACGGCCTGCTCTCTCTTATTCACACTAGAAGCTTACTTTACAAATCGCTTTAATTTTGGGATGTTAGGTATTTACTTCGCTATGCAAGCAGCAGTCGAGTTAATGACCTACAAACAGCTAAAAACAAAGAATCATTTCATCAATGGCTTCCTCACGCTCAGTCTCGCCACCCTACTCATCGTTGGGCACCTCTATGCCATTTTCAGAGGTTAATATGGACGAACAGTTAATTTTAAAAAATCGTTTAAAAGAAGCCCGCAAGCGAAAACACTATTCCCAGCAACAATTAGCTGATGAGATTGGCGTATCTCGAAACACCATCAGCTCTATTGAGACAGGACAGTTTAATCCCACAGCAAAGTTAGCCTTAATTTTATGTATTGCTCTGGACGAATCATTTGAAAATCTCTTCTATTTCTAACCAGGCACTCATTCAAAAAGACTCGATAACCACCGTTTTGTGGAACTCGAGTCTTTTTTCGTCATTCGACATCGTTTAGGTTACATCCCCACTTCTTGCAGGCTATCCGCCAATCTAGCAAAGTCCGCTAGGGTCAGGGCTTCGCCACGGACATTTGGTGCCAGCTCTGCCATGCCAAGCGCCTGCGTGAGCTTGTCCTTCACCTCCTCTGACTTGCCAAAGTGGTTGGTCAGGTTGTTCCAGAGGGTTTTTCGACGGTGGACAAAGCAGGCCTTGGACACACGGAAAAAGAAATCCTCACCTTTGACACTGACCAAAGGCTCGGGACGTCGCACCATTTTGAGAATGGCGCTGTCCACGTTTGGCGCAGGGACAAAGACAGTGCGGGGCACGATGAAGGCGACCTTTGCGGTCATGTAGTACTGGACTGCGATGGAGAGACTACCGTAAGCCTTGGTGTTAGGCTCGGCGGAAATGCGGTCAGCGACCTCCTTTTGCATCATGACCACAAACTTAGCAAAAGGAATCTTGCTCTCGATCAGGTGCATGAGAATGGGCGTCGTGATGTAATAGGGAAGGTTGGCCACCACCTTGATAGGCAGGTCAGGATTCTTGAACTGCTTGATTTGCATCTGCAAGTCCACCGTCAAAATGTCCGCATGGACAACTTGGACATTATCAAACCGCCCCAGCGTATCCGCCAAGATGGGAATCAGGCGGTCATCAATCTCAAAAGCCATGACCTCAGCGGCACGCTCTGCCAAAAACTCGGTCAAAGCCCCGATACCAGGGCCAATCTCGATGACGTTGACGAACTCATCAATCTCGGCGGTATCGACAATCTTCTGCAAAATATTGGTATCGGTCAAAAAGTTCTGACCGAAGGACTTCTTAAAGGTGAACCCGTGACGGTCTAGTACCGCCTTGGTCATGCTGTAATCTGCTATTCTCATAGTATCCGTCCTTTTTTATTCAATTTGGCTACTCAGCTTTTTTCAAGGCGTTGACAGCTGAGGTTTGAGAAAAGTTCTTTGTCTCAAGTCGCTTTTTCTCCATTTCAAAAACTTTTTGGCGGAGTCTGGATTCATTAATCATATCCCTCTCGAAGTTTTCTCTCTGCTCAAACGCTTCTGCTATACTTGAATCATTAGCGAAGTCGTTAAATAATGCCGTTTTTTCATCAAGTAGTGCCATCATAGATTCATCTATACTGTCCTCTGTCAGTAATCGATAAACAACGACATCACGTAATTGCCCCATTCGATAAACACGGCTAATAGCTTGTTGCTCAGTCGAAGGTTTCCACTGCGGTTCGCATAGTATCACAATATTTGCCGCTTGAATGTTTAAGCCAACACCACCAGCATCTATTTGGCTGAGTAATACTGTCTGATTGGGATCTTTACTAAATTCGTCAATAATATCTTGTCTTTGTGCTGGTGAAATAGAGCCTGAAATCATTACTGGTGCCACGTTTGACAATTCTTCTTGTAGACGATACAAGACCCCCTCTTTGAAAAAGGAGAACACAAGTACTTTTTGACCATTCTCTCTAGCTTCTTTGCAAATATCTATAATTTGCAATAGTTTTTTCGACCTTTCACCAACAAAAGCAGCTCTTCTCATCCGCATCATCCCACTAATGCCATCTCTAACAGCATCATCGTAAAACAATTGTTGTTCCTCTGAGAATCGAGACCATAGCTCAATCACCTCCATCTCTGGGAGCTCATCAAGCACCTCCTCCCGCTTACGTCTTAAATAGACAGTCGATAATTGAGTTTTAAATTCTTTAGTCGTCCAGTACCTACTTTCTAATTTTTTTCCTAATTCCGCATTTAAAAGTTTTATGAGATGTTTCATCTCAACTAAACGATTTTCCAGTGGTGTACCCGACATAAATAATTTGTATTGCGCCAGTTTAGAAAGCAACGTCGTGTAAATAGTACGTTTTGTTTCAGGATTTTTAATATAATGAGCCTCATCAACAACTAAAAAATCAAAAACAGTATCAGTCAGGGTTTCTGATAAAGCTTTAGCTTGCTCATAATTCGTCAGAAGGACACCTCCTTCGCTTTTCCATTTGTCAAATGTTCGTTGCCTATCAGACCCCCTATACACGAAAGTCGGCAATTGCGACCATTTTTTGACTTCCCTATTCCAATTTTCTAAAACACTTAAAGGACAAACGACTATCGTATGTTGTTGATCATTTTGAAAAAGATGATTGGCAACCGAGATGGCTTGAATCGTTTTACCAAGACCCATTTCATCGCCCAGAAGAACGTTTCTATAGAACAAAATGTATTGAGCACCAAATTCTTGATAAGAGCGCATCGTGACGCCTAAACCTTCTCTGTTTATGTTCACTTGTTTCACTTTATCAACAATCAAATCTGGTAAGTCATTTGGTGTATAGATTTTTTTAGAGCCCGTTAGTGCCTCTATTAGAGCATGAAAAGTTGCACTATTTTCTACGAAATCAGCTTTCAACTCTCTCTCACTATAGGCAGGGAATTGAAGAATATCATTTTGGTCGTCTGCAGTCAAAAATGAATTATAAGCTGTATATAGCCCTTTTTCTTCCTCAAGCCACTCTTTTCTTTGTTGCTCCGATAGAAAATTAAGCATGAACCGATTAGAAGCTAAGGTTCTTATTTTTTCAAGTTTAATTTTCAGGGACTCTATCTGTTCAAGAAAAGCTTTTTCTCGTGTTTCTCTGTCTTTGGGATAGTCTTTATAGAATTTTAACAGACCTAGTAATTTAAATTCTAAGGATGATAGATTATCCACTCTTAACTTAGGATAGTAATGATCCTTTCCTTGACTCATAATTTGAGAAATTATTGTTTTGATTAATTCAATATCTTCCTCAGGAATATGACACATCTTCTGTAAAAAGTCATTAGAACATCCCCAAATAGCACTCAAGTTGTCGAAATTTCTAGAAAGGTTTGGAAGAAATTTAGCAACACGCTCATCTGCATATCCCAATAAGTCTACCGGATAACTGGCTTCAATAGCCTTAATTTGAGTTTCTCTGATTTGATTCCAAACTTCTTTAACATCATCAATAAGCTTCCACTTAGAGTTCTGTTTAATAAATTTTTCAGCCAGTGCTAACGTTTCTAAGCATTGTCGAAAAAGATACGATTCAGTATTGCTATCATCTATTTTTAAAATCTGACTAATTTTAGCTGAATAATCTAGCTTGTGCTCACTTAAAGCGACTAGTTCTTCTGCAGTGGTTTCGGAGAAATTATTCCACTTTTCTAGCCGATTATCTAAATCAACCAACAGCCCATAATTCAACTGAACCTCTTTTTTTGCTAATTCAACATTATGCTTTATCGTACGATCTTGAAAAAGTCTAAATAGAGAATTTTTATCATTGTCAACAACATATTGTAAGTTTTTTTGCAATTCTTTAACTTTTGGAAATAACGATTGCTTATAGGCAGATAGATAAGCTAGAGATTTTTCTAAAGTATAAAGCATTTTAACCCACTCGACATTACTAAATAATTCCGTGGGATAAAAAGAATCTTTTAAAAGGAAATTAATGTCTTGAAAAGAGGCTTGTTTATTCAGTCTATCCAAAAAACCATTGGGAAGGCCGCGTATCCAATCTGCATATTCTTTTTCCTTTTGAATAAAATATTGTTCTTTCAACTGATCTTCCAAAAAAGAAAGTCGTTCAGATTCTATTATTTCAATTTTAGGATTTATGCTTACCAATATAGTTCTCGCCTCTTGCTTTTTCATCCCTCTTCTCCAAAGTTTACCCAATATCTAAATTTTAAAATATTTTTCTCTTCATTAAGAAAAGCTCTACTATAGATTTTTCTCTATACTCCCCATACACTCCTCCACCTCTTTCAAGGTCACCCCAAATAGTCTCAGGCGTTTGAGGAGCTGTTTGCCATTGGTGTAGCCGATGCGTAAGTTCTGACCGAGGTACTCCCTGCGCTGTCGGCTATCTGTTCCCATCAGGAGCCCCAGCCGAATGAGGTCTGCCTGTGTGATGTCAAAATGGTCCTCATCATCATAGTACCCACGCACCCCAGCCAGCGCCTTTTCCAAGTCCTCAAAACTGGCGTGCTCAACCCCCAAAGACCATCCCTTGGTTTTTGAGCGTGGGGCTGCCTCATCACGGTTGAGAAAGGCATGTTTGACGGTGGGAATAGCAGAGCTGATAATCTTGCGAATTCGCTCACCGTTGTAATCTGGGTCTGTAAAGACAATCACCCCTCGCAGGTCATGGAGCACCTCAATGCGCTCCAAATCCTCTTCCGAAATCGCCGAGCCACGGGTCTCATAAGTCTCCACCTCGTAAAAACGTTTGAGGTTGGCGGTATCGTCCTTGCCTTCGACAACAATGACTTCTTGAATAATGATTTTTTCAGTCAAGTTTGAAAAACCTCTTTGCATTTTCTGTAGTGATGCGTGCGACCTCTTCGCTGGTCATGCCACGGAGCTCAGCGATGAAATCCACAACGTATCTGGTGTAGGCGGTCTTGTTTTCCTTGCCTCGTTTGGGAACGGGAGCCAAGTAGGGAGCGTCAGTTTCCACCAAAAGCTTGTCTAGGGGGATGCGTTTTGCCACTTCTTGGAGTTCGACTGACTTCTTAAAGGTGACCACGCCTGACAAGGAAATCATCATCCCTAGCTCGATAAAGCGCTCTGCCATGTCCCAAGAACCTGAAAAGGAGTGCATAATGCCACCACGAGGGCCCACGCCCTCACTTTCAATGATGGTCAGCGTGTCCTCCAAGGCGTCTCGCGTGTGGACCACAAAGGGCAAGGACAGTTCTTTGGAGAGCTGAATCTGGCGGCGAAAGACAGCTTCCTGCACGTCCTTAGGATCCTCCATCCAGTAATAATCCAGCCCAATTTCGCCGAGTGCGATGACCTTGGGGTGACGGAGCTTATCACGCAAAAAAGCCTCGGTATCATCCGTGTAGCTACCAGCTTCCGTCGGGTGCCAGCCCAAGGTCAGGTAAATCTCAGGGTGCTGGTCCGCCAGTTCAATGGCGCGTTCGATGATTGGTGTATCAAAACCGACCACGTTGTGGGTGGTTACGCCCAGCTCTTTTGCCAATGCTAATTCGTCTGCCACACGTCCATCAAAGGTCGGAACATTAAGGTGGGTATGGGTGTCAAAGATTTCTAATGTCATAGGCTTATTGTATCATATTTGCAGGTAAATAAAAAGGAAGTCAGCGTCGTCACACGATAAACAGTTGGCATTCACCTGACGAGAGACCATCAACAATAAACTCCTTCGCTGTCATTTTACGAAGGAGTTTATCATATTATTGAGGTCATCTCTGGAATCCCTTGATTTATCAAGGGGATAAAAGGAGAGGAGGGGATTCGAACCCCCGAGCCCCGTTAAGGACTACTAGCTTTCCAAGCCAGCGCACTCAGCCACTATGCGACCTCTCCATAAGCAAGATAGTCTTGCGACCATATCGTATCGCTAAAACTACCTCATTAGTCTATCATACTTTTTTGGGCTTGTCAAACTGTGCTTCTAGGCGGTAAATGACCTGACCTTTTTTGGAAAATTTTTCCTCGTACTCGGTCATAACATTGCCTTCGTAATCACTGGCATGTAGGTCCAACCAAACCTGATTGAGCACCATACCATACTGAGACATGCTCGCCAAACTATACTCAAAGAGCCCACGATTGTCTGTTTTGAAGTGAATTTCACCGCCAGGTGGCAAAATCTGCTCAAACGTTTCTAAAAAGCTCCTGTAGGTCAAGCGCCGTTTTTCGTGGCGTGTTTTTGGCCAAGGGTCACTAAAGTTAAGGTAGAGCAAGTCAATTTCTCCGGCCTCAAAGTAATTGGTCAGGCTGGACCCATCAACACGCAGCAACTTGATATTAGGCAAATCGCTCTCTAAAACCTTGTCTAAAGTATAGCTAAGCACTGAGAGCTGAACATCAATGCCGATATAGTTAATATCAGGGTTTTGGGCAGCCATACCTGTGATAAATCGTCCCTTACCAGAACCAACCTCGATATGAATCGGATGATTATTCCCAAACACCTGACGCCATTTGCCCTTACTGTCTTCAGGGTTGAGGATAACGTACTGGGGATTGGCAGCTAAATAATCCGCTGCCCCTTTTCGATTTCTGACACGCATCAGTTTTTGATTCCATTTCTAAATTGGCGAAGGTCATAGATTTCTTGATTGACCTTATCCATCTCTCTCAACTCAAAAAAGGTTAAAATCTGAGACAGATAAGAAAATTGCCCATACCAATAAAATTTATTAAGCACTAAATCGTTGTACTTGTAACCGTAATAAACCAGCCATTCCTGCCAATGCGCTTTTGGCACATAGTGACTAAGAATCTGGGCAACATCGTACATACGATCAGTCAACCTCACTGAATCCCAATCTACCAGGTAAATCATGCCACTGGTTGTAATCACCCAGTTCGTGTGTCTCACATCACCGTGAACAATTGTTGCCAAATCGGCTTTGAAGTCTGGCAGTTGACGCTTCAATTCTTGAACAATGGTCTGAAGGTAAGAATTTTCTCTTAATTGGAGCGGAGCATTTTTTTCCCACTCTGCTAACAAGTCATAAGGGTTTTCGATGCGGTAATTAAGCTGTAACAGCTGATTGCGGAGTTGTTTTGACTGGTGCAGACGTGCTAAAATTTGCGCAATCTGCTTGCTCGTCATGTCAGCGCGCTCCAACAGCCTACCGTCCAACCACTCCTGAACACTCATGGTATCACCGTTTGGTGTCCGTTTGGTCCACAAGAGATGGGGCGCAATTTGTTCCTTAGCCAAAGCGGCTAAGATTGGGGTCGTATTCATCTTCACAAACACCCGATCCCCATTGGGATACGTTCCTAGAAAAGCTTGCCCGCTCTTACCTTTCAAAGGGGCTAATGTTAACTCTTTATCGTTTGTCACAAGATTTCTCCTTATTTCCATCTTATTTATTTTACCTGTTTTAAGCCGTCTCGTCAATCATTCGTTCTGCTTTATGAGGCATGTAGGCATAGAGGACTACCACGTTGATGGCGGTTAATAGCAGAGCGGCAGACCATGTTTTGGCAAAAGGCAACTCAATCAGAAGCGCTACCAGACTTAGTCGCCGTATCAGCCAGAGCAGGGCCGTTTTCTGACCAAAACCTGCTAGAGGCATTACCTTTAGCAAATAGTGATGGTCATAGTGATTGGACAAAGCTAACAGTTGAAAACTCAGTAAAAAGTTCAACATACCAGCCAGACCTGCCCCCAGGTAGGGACTGGACACCCCAAATAAACTGAGCATAGCTAATCCTGTCAACCGCAAAAACAAGCCCAGATAGTCACCACTGCGTAAAAAGGCTCGCCAGAACAGCTGATGATACAGCTTTCCTTGCCCTTTTGGAGCAAATCTATTCAAAACATTAAGGTAGGGGCGTCTTTTCACACTACTGGTGATGCCTTTGACATTGGTAAAGAGGGCAAAAAACTGCAAGAGTCGCTGTTGTCGCTGCACTTCAGTTGTTACCAGTTTATCCCAGTCAAGACCATTTTGACGACCAAGCCTCATCAAGCGACGATTGGCAAGAATTAACTTAACCACCGTCACGACAATCAAAAATGCGACAAAGCCCCAGACTGACCAGCCCAGCTGATGAAGCAAGGGATAGAGCAAGCACCACCCAGCCAGTTGAACAAGGCTTCCAAAGAGAGCAGCTCTGCTATTGGCCTCCTTAACCAAACCAACCAAAACAGTCTCCTTAGTTAAGAGGTAATGGCGATCCGGGGGCAAGATGTAGGTCGCCACCTGCCCAACACTAAGTAAACCAAGCCCGAAGACGCAGAGGAGCCCATAAAGCCAAAACGAGAAAATAGGCGGATTATTCAACAATTCTCGGTACTGATAGAGCAGAACCCCCAACCCAACCATGAGAACCAAAACAAAATGGTCATTGAAAACGTAAGGCAGATAAGTGGTTAGGCGCTGATAAAAGGAACGACGCCGTTCTTCAAAGAGATCCCTCATCTCAGGCCTCCCTCGTCCAGTGCAAATACATGCTGTTAAGGCTAGCCTGATAATCCCCAAACTGTTCCCGCAAGTCAGCAAGACTGCCCTGGGCCAGCACGCGTCCTTGGTGAAGGAGGACAAAACGGTCACAGATGCGCTCCGCTGTGTCCAAAACATGGGTGCTCATCAAAATCGCTTTCCCAGCTGCTTTTTGCTCTGCTAGCAAGGTCATCAAATCAGCAATTGCCTGAGGATCAAGCCCTAAAAAGGGCTCATCAATGATAAACAGCTCTGGCTCTACCACAAAGGCACAAATCAGCATGACTTTTTGTTGCATCCCTTTTGAAAAATCAGTGGGAAACCAGTCCAATTTATCCGATAAACGAAACAGGGTCAACAAACCCTCCGCCCTTGTCATGACTAGCTCGATAGGCAAATCATAAGCCATGGCTACTGTCTCTAAATGCTCACGCAGGGTCAACTCACTGTATAAACTCGGACTCTCAGGAATAAAGCCAATTTTTTTCCGATAAGCTATGGCATCATCAGCCAAGGTCAGACCACCTAGACTAATCCTACCCTTGTCTGGACGTAAGAGACCGATAATTTCCTTAATCGTCGTTGACTTGCCAGCCCCATTTAGACCAATGAGACCGACCAGTTCGCCACTCTTGACCTCAAAACTCACTTCTGTTAAGACAGGCAGATGATGATAACCACCTGTGATGTTTTCAACCCGTAACAAGACTTTTCTCTCTTTCTTTGCTATACTTGTATTAAGTATAACAAAATTTAGCTATTTTAGGAGGTTTCAACCCATGACAGACTGTATTTTTTGCCAAATCGTCTCAGGAGCCATCCCCTCAAGTCAGATTTATGAGGATGAACAGGTACTGGCATTTCTTGATATCACTCAAGTAACCCCTGGGCATACGCTGATTATCCCTAAACAGCACTGCAAAAATCTTCTTGACATGAGCGCTGACACTGCTCATCAGGTCTTTGGGGTCGTACCAAAACTGGCGCAAGCCTTGGTCAAGGCAACAGGCGCAGACGGCATCAACCTAATTAACAACAGCGAAGAAGCTGCAGGTCAGACGGTTTTTCATGCCCATATCCACCTCTTACCACGATTTGCGTCTGGTGACGGCTTGGATATTCGCTTTGCTCAACATGAGCCTGATTTTGGGAAATTAGCAGAGCTGGCCAAGCACATCCAACAGGAGGTCAACTAAGATGAAAAAACTCCGTTCACTTCTTTGGCTGTCTGTGCTGACAGGAATTGGTTATCAACTTTATCAGAACCGAGTCAGACTGATTAAACAACTAGCTAAAGCCAGAGTTACCCTAACCGACAGTCAGGACAAGCTTGACCAAGTAAAAGCAGATGTCACAGAGGTTCAAAACAGCCTGCCAGCGCTGAATCAACTAAGCAAAGACATCAACTACAAGCTCCGCCTATTTCAAGAAGAAAGCAAGCCACACCTTGTGGCTATCCAGAACATTTTAGCCAAATATCAGAAAAAAGAGGAATAGTCAACAACACGATTACACACGAAAACCGAGCCGTTTCCAGCTCGGTTTATTGTGTTTATCATCTCTTGTTCAAGCTTTGAGACTAGTTTTTTCTTTTTCTTGAATAAGCAAGAAGTCCTGTGAATCCAGTCAATAAGCCGAGGTATTGCAACAAATCAGTTGAACTAGTACCGGTATTTGGTAACTGTTTCTTCATGCCTTTGTCTGTTGACTTAGGCATAGGCGCTGCTTGGGTGGCAGGCATAACTGTCCGCTGCTTATCGCTTGATTTAACCACAGGGTCAGCTTTAACCATCCTTTTATCAGGTTTCGGCATATTTTGATTGCGCATCAGTCGTGGGACAGATGCTGAATCTAATGGATTAGTACCGGCATCCAGCTCACTACGACTAGTATGCCCATCACCATCATGATCTTTATCGAGTTCAAACTGTGGTTTATCTTCATTGATCAAAGGTTCGGTTTTACCGATTTTTTTCTCGTCTGACTTAGGCTGTTTTTCAGGCTCGACAGGCAAAATTGGTTTGATTTGCTCTTCTTTTTCTTTTGGTTTTCCACCTTCAGAATTTGGTACTTTAGGTTGCTCAGCTTTCGGTTGCTCCATCCTATCATCTGGTTTTTTCAGCTCAGCAAGTCTTGCTTTCAACTCACCAACTAAGGCTTCTGATTTTTCAAGCTCTTTAGACAGACGATCTTTTTCAGATTGCAATTCCTGTCCATTTGCTTGCACCTCTGATAAGCTCTTTTTAAGATTAAGATTTTCTTTGCTTAACCTAGCAAGTTCGTCTTCTAATTGTTTTACGGCATCTTGAGAATCTTTAAGTTCGTCTGCCAATTTATCATGCTCTGACTGCAACTTCTGTAAGTTGGCTTGGTTTTCAGACAAGCGACGTTCTAGGTCTTGTTTTTGTTTAACAGCTTCGTCGTCTTTAGATTGCAGTTGTTTTTCCAAGTTAGACTTTTGAGTCATCAAGTCTTCGTTCTTACCCTCTAAGTCTGCCAATTGTTTCTGCAAATCCTCAAGTTTTTGCTGGTCTTGCTCAAGCATTTGCTCGTTTGGCTGAGGTTTTTTAGCTAACTGTTCTTCAAGTGACTTGACTTTGTCTTCTAGTTCAGCTTTATCAGTCTCTAACTGAGCTTTCTTAGTTTCCAAATCAGCTTCTTCAGTTAATAGGGCTTGCTCTTTTTGTTTCAACGTGTCTACTTCTGCTGATTTCTCGCTGAGTTTTTTCTGACTATCGGTTAGTTGTGTGCTCAGCTCGGCTTGTTTTGCCTTTTCTTTCTCAAGTTCTGCGGTTAAGCGTTCTTTTTCTGCACTTAGACGCTCCTGCTCTTCTTTAAGCTTCATGTTTTCAAGTTGAGCTTTCCCATCAGGTTTATCTTTCAGAGCTTCTTCTAATTTCTGTTTTTCTGTTTCCAGATTCTTTTTCTGTGTTTCTAAAGTCTCTATTATTCTTGCTAAATTATTTTTTTGAGACTCTAAATCATCTTTTTGTTTCTGCAACTCATCTTTTTCTTTGCGAGCTTCCTCACGATCGGCTTGGAGTTGTTGTGTGTCTTGATTCGCTTTAGCAATACGTTGCTCTAAATTAGCCTTTTCAGATTCCAAACCTTTCTTTTGATGTTCTAAACTAGTTTTCTCATCTCTAAGACGTTTGACTTCGATATCAGATTTGATTTGTTCCTTTTCTTTTTCAGAAAGGTATTCCTCTAATTGTTTGGCTTTTTCTTTGTTATCTTCTAACTGAGCTTTTACTTTTTTCAATTCTTCTTGCAACTGATGGTTTTTTTGTTCTGTATCGTTTTTGTCAAGTTTAGAAGCTAGTTCGTCTTTTTCACGTTGTAACTGTTCCTTTGCTTTACTCAGTTCATCAACCCTACTGATAAACTGTTCTTCCCTTTGTTTAAGTTCCTCTTGTAACTGTTTTACAGTCCTTCCTATTTCCTCAAGCTGTTTTACCTTGTCTCTAAGTTCATCTGCAATATTTTCTTGACCTTCGCTAAGGTGACGTCTTCCAAATTCTTCCAAAATCAGCCTATACAGCTGAACCTTAGCATCCGTATTATTATTAACAAGAATATCAAGTCCGCTTGGAACTTTAACCGCTTTATTCAATTCCTCGATAGTAAAGTCTTGAAGAACTTCTTTAACTTCTTTAGCTTTTTGATCGTCAATTTTTCCACCATTAAGAACTTTTCCCAATCTCTGAGCTGCTGTCGATTCTTCCGCCCAAACAGGTGTGGCTGTTGATAGCGTTCCTGCTAGTAGTGCAGTGGCTAGAGCTAGACGACAAACTTTTGTAATCTTACGTGAAGACATATATACCTCTTTCTAAACCTATTTCTCAGGTTCCTAATTTACCTTACTAGTATATCACAGAACTATTGTATTATCAATCTAGATTAATGAAAAGGCACCCCTTTTCTGTACAATTTTTATAAAGTGTTTTTGTTAAGCGATAACTCGCTTAACCATAGGTG
>NZ_JBGTZA010000027.1:0-25327 GCF_041807805.1 Streptococcus sp. E29BA | reverse complement strand
TTTCTGGAAGTCGTACTTGGCCATCTGTCCCTGGCAATGTTGGCATTTTGGAGCAGGGTAATCGAGTTTAGCGATGATTTCTTTGTGACTCCCAGCCTCCACAATCTCCAAAATAGTGATATTTGGGTCTTTGATTTCGAGTAGGTTTGTGATAAAATCCTCGCTTTTCGACTTTTAGGCTCAGGAAGAACTAGTCACTTCCCTGGCTAGTTCTTTATTCCATATGAGTCTTTCTAAATGTTAGTGGAACGTTTTTCATTGTAGGTCATATGGGACTTTTTTTCTACACTAAAAGAGGCTCCATAATCGCTACGGTGGAGTTATCCACTACAGTCTTATAGAGCCGAAAAAATAGCCGCACAAATGTACGACTAAACATATTTCAATTAAGGGTTGTAAAACTTCACAAACCTCTTCATTATATCATAAAAAAATTGAAAAAAACAGACTTGATTTTAATTAAATTAGGAGTACAATAGGGGTGTTGAAATTGTTTGTTAGAAAGGATTACAATTATGAGACGTTTTTTACCCAAAATATTACTATTTGTTGCCCTTAGTGGGTAGCTGCTTCACTTGTTCAAGCAAGTACTGTTTATGCAAATGAAAATGCGAATACTGATGTGGTTGATGTATCTTTGGTTGAAAACAATTATTCAACAGATTACTCATATGAAGGTGTGGAATTCTTCGACGATGGCACATTAATTTTAGGAGAAGAAGAATTTGAAATTTTAAGTGCGATTGAAAATTTACCAGATGAAGTAATCGCAGGTGGCTCTGAGAGTATAAATCAATATTTCCATGAGAAAGGGATTAATCGAATAAAAGTAAGTGAAAGAGTAAGACAAAAAAGAGGAGTTATAGGATGTATTTCTGCCGTAGGGGTTGCATTGCTTGTGAATCTCACCCCAGCAAAAATTGCTAAGGCAAAAAGTGCATTAAAAGCATTAGGTGGAGCTGCTAATTTTGTGTATAAAGCTGTTGGGCTCTATAACAAATTTAAAGCAACTAGAGCAAAACTTGCTGCTGCTCAAGCTGCGGTTGCAGCAGCTGCTGCTAATGTTAGTGGGCGAGAAATACTATTAGAATTATTTTCATTAGGTAGCGTTTATTCAGAATGCTTTGAATAAAAAGGTATTACATGAAAAAAAGAATTATCAATAATCTCACTTTAATTTTAGTTATAACTTTTTTTATATTGAGTTATTTCATTAAAAATGATTCCAAAGAGTTTGTTTTAGTAATTATTTCTCTAGTCATAATATTTATAAATTTTTATAAAAAAAGACAGTAAGTTTTAGTTTTTATATTTAATAAACCGGCTCATTGTCAACTGTAGTGGGTTAATGAAAAGCTAGCATCTGGAGAGAACCGATTTGGTTCTCTCTTTTGGCTCTATAATCTCCGTAGTGGATCGACCCACTGCAGTCTTATAGAACCCTGATTATCTGCAATGCGCGAGAGCAACGGGTCTATCATACTGTGGTTCAAAGGCGCTTCCTAATCAAGCTTGGTCAAACTATAGTTCATTTAGGACGATGATGTTTATCGCAGACAGCTCCAACAGCTCAGTCGACAGGTGGAGAAGCAAGCCTAAAAAATAAGAAGGCGAGCTGTATGGAACAACGAGATAAACGGAATCAGGTATAACATAAAAACTAAAACACTATAACATAAAAAACCTGTGTGGCAGCTAACTCACTAAAGTCAAACTGTTACACAGGGTTTTCGTTGCTGATGATTTCCTAGTATGGAATCATACTTTAATTTTCTTGCGATTGATTACAAAATCAGAACTGATAACCTCATCAATGTTGAGGATGGATACAAACGCATCTGGGTCTATCTGAGCGATAATTTGCTTAGCTTCACGGACTTCTGTCGGATTTAAGGCAACATAGATGACTTTCTTGCTTCTACCAGAATAAGCACCCTCACCCTCCAGATAGGTGACTCCGCGCTCAAGATTTTCAAGGATTTGTTTGGCAATCGCTGGCGCAAAGTCGGAGACAATCAGCATGCCACGAACTTGATAGCCGCCATTTTCGATGATTGTAATCACTTGGCTATAAACAAAACTGGCAATTAGTGTGTACATCATGTGTTGGATATTGATGTAAGTGAGTGACAGGAGGAGAATGACGATATCAACAAGCAACAAGGTTTTTCCGATTTGTGCATGCAACACCTTTTCAACGATACGAGCAATGATATCGGTTCCCCCTGTCGTTCCACCGAATCGAAAAACGAGGCCGCTACCGATACCAGCACATAAACCGGCAAGGAGTGAGGCGATGAGCAAATCATGATTGACATCAATAGTCAATGCAATCCTCTGAAAGAGCCAGATAAAAGCGGACATTGTCAGAGTACCGTAGATACTCAGCACCATACTTTTACGTCCTAGGATTTTTGCCCCGAGAATAAATAGGGGAAAATTAATCAGTAATGTAGTGTAGGAAGGATCTAATCCTGTTAGGTTATAAATAATCAAGGTGAGACCTGCGACTCCTCCTTCAGCCAGATGGTTGGCCATGTTAAATTGAACAAAGCCAAATGCATAAATGGCTGTTCCTAGTGCAATCATGAAAAGGTCGCGCAGGCTAGTTTTGTTAAGTTGAAACATCTCTGTTCCTTTCTCAAAGTTAAATGTCTGTGGCTGTGTGCTGGTCGTCTGTTAGCTAGTATGCTAAGTGACTTGGCGATACTTACTGCGTTTGATGACAAATTCTGGGCTGACAACTTCTTCAACATTGGAGACGGACAAGAAAGCTTGTGGGTCAGTTGTTGTCACAATACGCTTGGCGTCACGTACCTCATTAGGGTTCAAAATAATGTAGAGCACCTGCTTGTCCTTGCCAGAGTACGCCCCTTTGCCTTGGAAATAGGTCACGCCTCGCCCGAGCACCTGCATGATTTGTTGGGAAATGGCGTCAGGCTGGTCTGTAATGACCATCATTTCACGGACAGAGTACCCACCACGCTCGACGACGTTGACCACTTGGCTATAGATAAAACTGGCAATCAGGGCATAAGTCATTTTTGGAATAGAGACATAGGTTAGGGATAATAACATGACGATGACATCGATGCCAAGCAGGCTTTTTCCGAGTGGAATACCTAATTTGTCTTCCAAAGCTCTTGCGATAATATCTGAGCCACCCATGGTTCCACCGAAACGAAAGACCAATCCTCCTCCTAAACCTGCGGTGACACCTGCTAGAATAGCGATGATGGTGTTGTCTCCTTGCAGGTCAACGGCAATACCTGATAGTTGCCAAAGCCAAATAAAGAGGTAGAGCATGACGGTGCCATGGAGGGTATAGATGACGGCATTGCGACCGAAGAGTTTAGCCCCTAAGATAATCAATGGAAGGTTGATCAGATAGCCTGTGATAGTGGGATTGATGCCAAAGAGAGCATGCAAAATCAATGCGACCCCTGACATCCCGCTGTCAGCAATTTGATTGGGCATTTTGAAAATAACAAAGCCAAAGGCATAGATTGCACATCCTAGGGCAATCAGTAGGAAATTTTTAGGATGAAAAACGTATTTGTTTGACATGAGTTCTCCTTAATCCACATCCACGAAACGTCCGATAATTTGGACATTTTCAGCAACCGAGACAAAAGCATTTGGGTCAGCTTTTTTCATACGGTATTTGAATTCGTAGAACTCAGCGCGAGTGATGATGGTAATCAGTACTGCTTTTTTGCTGCCTTCGTAGGTGCCCTGAGCATCGTTGATAGAGGTCACCCCTCGATGAAGTTTCTGGTGAATCATTTTGATGACACGGTCAGGCTGGCTGGTCACGATGGTCGCCTGCATTTTTTTCTGTTTGGTGTAGATGGCATCAGTGACACGGCTAGACACAAAGATGGTCACCATGGAGTAAAGGGCGTATTGCCAGCCGAACAAGAGACCTGCAAAGACCATGATGACACCATTTACAATCAGGGAAATACGTCCTACGTCGCGCCCAGTTTTACGTCGGATCGTTAGACTGATGATGTCCGTTCCACCACTTGAAATATTGGATTTGAGACCATAACCGATACCAGTTCCCATGACTAGACCACCAAAAATCGCATTGACTAGAGGATCAGTCGTCAAGGTAACCTGGGGCATAAACTGGATAAAAAGCGAGCTCATGGTCACTGTGATAAAGGTGAAAATAGTGAACTTTTGCCCGATGGTCCGCCAAGCCAAAACCAGGAGAGGTAGGTTAATGGCATAGAAAATCGCTGCCACAGGAATGTTTACTCCTAAGGTGCGTTGACTAAGCGCTGACAAAACTTGGGCTAGACCTGTCACGCCGCTGGCGTAGACATTGCCGGGTTCAAAGAAAAAGTTGACAGCGATACTAGATAGCAAACCATAGAGCAAAGACGCTGAAAATTTTTCAGTGTACTTTTCTCTGGAAATGCTACGGAGGGTCTGAAATAGACCGACCTTTTTCGCCAAACGCTTTATCGCAAAGCGACATTTTTTAGGAAGACTTGCTTGTTTAACCATTATTCTTAATCGTGAGGGCGAGCTCGTCCAGTTGCTTCTGGGCAACTGGGCTTGGGGCTTGGGTCATCGGGTCAGAGGCCTTGTTGTTTTTCGGGAAGGCGATGACCTCGCGGATGTTGTCCTTACCAGCTAGAAGCATGACCAAGCGGTCAAGACCGATAGCCAAGCCACCGTGCGGTGGGAAGCCATAGTCCATCGCCTCTAGCAAGAAGCCGAATTGCTCCTGTGCTTCTTCCTTGGAGAAGCCAAGCGTCGCAAACATTTGTTCTTGGAGGTCGCGGCGATTGATCCGCAAAGAACCGCCACCTAGCTCGTAGCCGTTGAGGACAATGTCATAGGCGACAGCCTTGATTTGACTGAGGTCGCCACCGTTCAAGAGATCTGCTGTTTCAGCTGTTGGTAGGGTAAACGGATGGTGCGCAGACATGTAGCGCCCTTCTTCCTCCGAATACTCAAAGAGTGGCCAGTCGATGACCCAAAGGAAGTTGAACTGGTCTGGGTTGATGAGACCGAGCTCCTTACCCAGACGGTTACGAAGAGCGCCGAGGGTGTTGTTGGCAACATCAAGACTGTCTGCAACAAAGAGCACCAAATCGTTCTCAACCAACTCCAGACGAGCTATCAAGTCACCCTCAATAGCTGGCAAGAATTTGGCAATCGGTCCATTGAGACTAGCTTCTGTGTGCTTGACCCAAGCCAGACCCTTGGCACCAAACTGCTTGGCAAATTCTGTCAGCTTGTCGATGTCCTTCCGCGAATAACGGTCGGCTGCCCCCTTGACCACGATAGCCTTGACCACTTCTGCTTCTGAAAAGACTTTGAAGTCGACGGTTTTGGCTAGCTCTGAGATATCCTGCAAGAGCATATCAAAACGGGTGTCGGGCTTGTCTGACCCGTAGCTGTTCATAGCGACATCATAGCTCATGCGTGGGAAAGGCAGGATGACGTCGATACCTTTGGTCTCCTTCATGACACGAGCCAGCATCCCCTCAATGAGGTCTTGGATTTCTTGGTCAGACAGGAAAGAGGTCTCCAAGTCCACTTGGGTAAATTCCGGCTGGCGATCCCCACGCAGGTCTTCGTCACGGAAACACTTGACAATTTGATAGTAGCGGTCAAAGCCAGCATTCATCAAAAGCTGCTTGGTGATCTGTGGGCTCTGTGGCAAGGCGTAAAAATGACCCTCGTGCACACGGCTCGGCACCAGATAGTCGCGCGCTCCTTCTGGCGTTGACTTGGTCAACATCGGCGTTTCCACATCAATAAATTCCAGCTCATCCAGATAGTTGCGGATGGCGTGTGTGGTCTTGGCGCGGAGTTTGAAATTGTCCAGCATTTCTGGACGGCGCAGGTCAAGGTAGCGGTAGCGCAGGCGCGTATCGTCACTGACTTCAACACCGTCTTTGATTTCAAATGGTGTGGTCTTGGCTTCGTTCAGTACACGAAGGCTGGCAACTGCCATCTCTACCTCGCCTGTTGGTAGGTTCGGATTCGCCTGCTCACGGGCTAAAATCTCACCTGTCACTTCGATGACAAACTCACTGCGCAAGCCATTGGCGATAGCCACCACATCGCTAGACGCTGTCTCAGGGTTAACCACCAACTGCATGATGCCCTCGCGGTCGCGCAAATCAATGAAAATCAAGCTGCCTAAGTCACGGCGGCGAGCCACCCAGCCCATCAGGGTCAGCGTCTGTCCAATGTGTTCAGCACGAACACGGCCTGCATACATACTACGTGTCATATCATTCTCCAAAATCTTGTAATCTCTACTATTGTACCATAAAAGAGAGGGCTTGTGGTTGTTCTTTGCTGAAAAAACAGTGTCATTGCCAGCATCTTTTAGTCATTTTTCTGACACTTTGGCAGCAAAAAGAATTTAGCCATAGTCGGGGCTAAATTCTTTTTAGAATCTAATCAACAAGTGAAATGATGTGGGCTTGTCCTTTTTTGTCAATCAGTCGGACGGATTTGGTTTCTGGATCGTAGGTGAAGGTATCCACACCGACACCATAGGTCATTGCCAGCTCGTAGAGCTTGTCCTCAAAAACCTCTCGGTCCATGCCAAAGGCAGTCGCTTGCTTGAGCATCTCACGGTCATAGTCGTCTAGGTTATCATCCTCTGTGCTAGTTGGTTCCGTTTCTGTCGGACTAGGTTGAGCTGGTGATTCTGTGTCAGGTGTCTCATCACTATCAGCAGGTTCGGATTCTGGGAATGATGTGTCTGCCGTCTCGTCTTCGGTTTCTTCATCAGGTTCTTTTCCGACAGGGTAATTCGGACGGTTTTCAGCATTGCCACGACCTTTCATGATGTCGCTATCGCGCCCCCATCCATCTTTTGAACCAGGGCGTTCATCAGGATTTTCTACATAATATTTGATAGTAGCAAAGAGATCCTCTAGGCTGTAACCCGCAGGTGCTTCAAACAAATCATCAAAGCGAGCAATAGCAATGTTGTGGTAATGGTTGTAGTGCGGAATGATGAGGTAACCGTTGGTAACCGCGACGGTGTAGGCAGAATTGTACGGCATCTTCTCAATCGGAATACGTTTGGCTGGCTCTGCTTTGTCAAAGATGTCTACAGCTCGTTCCCTTGGGCGACCGTCATTTGGCTGTGGCGTTGGACGGCTTGGTTCTGTTTCTGCTGGCTTACGACTGGCTAGTTCTTTCTCGGCTGCTCGGCGTTCAGTATAGGATAAGTCCCACTTAGGAATCCAGTGGCTATGG
Source organism: Streptococcus sp. E29BA (assembly GCF_041807805.1). Taxonomy (NCBI): domain Bacteria; kingdom Bacillati; phylum Bacillota; class Bacilli; order Lactobacillales; family Streptococcaceae; genus Streptococcus; species Streptococcus sp. E29BA. The sequence goes on along the minus strand of NZ_JBGTZA010000027.1, from coordinate 18,082 downwards.
TCCATGTGAGGAACGATGTAGGCATCTCCCTCTTCACGTTCAATGTCCTTGGCATCAAAGATATAACCATCTGAGGTGGTGTAACGTCCAGCAGCCTTAGCCTCAGCGATTTCTTCAGGACTGTAAATAATTTGTGAGTTTGGCTTGCCTTTGCGCTCAGCTACTGGCGTTGGTTTATGGTGCTCATCAGTTGTTGGTTGGCTTGGCGTTTCAGTAGAGTTATTATGTTCAGTGGAGTCTTGCTCTTCTGGTTCGTCACCGTCAGCAGTATTGCCCAAGTCAGGTAGGGCTTCTCCTTTTTCTTTGCTTGTTAGGACAGTCGCTTCTGATAATATTAGATTCTCCTCACCTACCATAGGTGTGATGACATAGCCAATACCTGGCATATAGGCAATGGTGCTTGCCTTGTCACCATAATATTGTCCTAGATAAGCTAATAGTTCGGCTCTCTGGTTAGCAGGTTTAGGCTGAGGTTGCTCGGTTGGCTGACTCGGAAGGGGGTCTGTTGTATCAGCTTCATCCGTTTCAGAAACCTTCTCCTCATCCGTGGTTGTTGTCTCTTCGTTTGGTATTGGTGAGGTCGTTCCATCAGCTGGCTTAGTCTTATCTTTCAAGGTATAGATAACAGGGTCGTTGATGTCAACAAGACTCAAGTCAACCCCACCATGGCCGTCAACAAAAACTAAATTGCCGAAGAGAGGTCGCACATGGCTACGTGGCACCTTGTATTGCTTAGCAATGTAACGGAGTTTTGCTTCTTGCGGATGCTTGTAGGTGACAAGGTCACTGTAGTCAACCTCGTCATAGGTCAATGGTAGGGTAATAGAAGCAAGCGGAAATTCCTTCTCCGTCCCATCTTGATAACTAGCTGTCACAATTGCATCATCACGGAAAACAGCAATGACGCCCTCCTGCAAACGAATTTTCCCCATTTTCAGTCGAATGAGCAAGTCACGGTAATCCTCAGTGTTGTCAAAATCACTAGCTATCAAGCGTGTCGGATACTTCTCCAGGTTAGCTGTGTGAGAATGGTTGCCGTGTGGGATAATGACCTGATTGCCACTCACTTTAAGCAAAGCTTTAGGGACTTGGTTTTCCAAGGAAATAAAGGTTAACTTAGCATCGATTTCTGTTGCTGAATAGGTGCTCGGTGGAGTTGCTTCAATTCCCTCACGATTGATGTAGTCTGCAGCAGCTTCAAGCTCATCGTCTTCTAATTCATGGTAGAAGATATAGTGCTCGTGGTCATCGTGTTTTGCTCGGAAACCTTCGTCATCATAGGCTATGATGCTCTCAGGACTAAAGGTGTAGCCATCGCTGGTTGTGTAAGGTAGACCATCTTTACCTTTAGGTGATTTAAGAATATTCAACTTACTTAAGTCAAAGTACCGACGCTCTGGTAATGCGGTATTGTCGTCTTCTGGTTGATTTGCTTCTGTTTCTTCTACATTATTTGGCTGATCTAGCTCATCAGTTTCTTCAGGCTCTACTGGACTTGAAGGAGTAGGCTGAGGCTCTGGTTGACTTGGTAACTCAGGTTGCAGAGGGGAGCTTGGATTTGTCAACTCATTCCCTTGTTCCAATAAACGAGAAATCTTAGCCTCAAGCTCTGACATCTGACTGTAAGGGATAAAGTGGAAGTGATCACCGTGAGGTACGACGACACCACGCTCGGTCCACTTGCTGATCGTTTTTGGATCAAACACCAGACCGTCTGCTTCGACATGACGTTCAGATAACGGTAGAGCGTAAAGCCTCTGTAGCAAGCTGTCTAAGTTATCTGTATTATCTGGTTGTCCTGCTTGATTTGGTGCAGGCTGGATAGGCTGGATAGGCTGGATAGGCTGATTTGACGGTGCAGGTTGAGTAGTGTGTAGTGGCTCATGAGGTTGTCGACTAGCTGTTGGAGCTGGTGTTTTTCCTGTAGAAACCTGTGGTTGTGCAGGGGTAATAGAGTTACCAGCAGGTGTCTTTTTACCGTTCCAATAGGCTTGCGCAGCGGCCAATTCTGCTGGAGACAAATCAGCTTTCGGGATATAGTGGAAGTGGTCACCATGCGGCACGAGGAAGCCATCACCTAAGTCATCAATCACATCTGTTGGGCTAAATACATAACCATCATCTGTAGTGTAAGGTTTGGTCGTTGTTGCGCTTTTCTTATCTGTTGTGGTAGGCGTTCCTTGTTTCCCTTGCTGACTTGGTCGAACAGTACCTGTGCTTTGTTGCTGGCGAATGATTTCTTCTTTAGTACGGACATTGGCGGCTTTTTTGGCATCCTTGAGGTAAAGATAGTAAGTGCCGTTGACCTTGATGATGTAACCATCTTTGACCTCGTTGACGATGTCTTCTTGTTTGAGGACATAGGAGCTATCTTTCATGATCAACTCTTCACTGATAATAGCATCAAAAGGCACCTTACCATTATAGAAATGGTAGTGATCACCATGTGACGTCACATAACCCTGGTCGGTAATTTTAACGACGATTTGTTCAGCGTTAATCCCTTCTTTAGCGCTGACCTCGTCAGGGCTCATGTTGGCTGTATCAGTGAGGACTTTTTTCTTGTTACCAGTTGATTGCTCTGACGAGCTGATGTAAGAGACACGGTTTTCCTCATTTTGGTCAAGGGCTTGATGATGCCCAACTTGGTAACTAATCACGGAGAGTAGGATTGCTGCAGCGGAGCTATAAACGTATTTTTTCTTCATGGATTCTTATTCCTTTCTAGTTTCAAGGTCTTCTGCGAGAATGGTGAGATTGGCTCTGAGGTTCTCCAGATAACTGAGGTTGTTTTGTGGGTCAGCTTCCAGAGGCTCTAAGATTTTGAGGGTCACCTTGCTTGATGTCGCCAGGGCTTTTGCCATCTTGTCTGAAGCCCCTCGTTCGACAAAAATGGTAGTGACATGGTAGGTATCGATGAATTCTTTGATTTCTGCCAGTTGTCGGGGGCTTGGTTCTTGGGCAGTGACGCTAGCGATGCCCAGCTGCTCTAAACCAAAGCGGTTTGCTAGGTAGGCAAAAGCAGTGTGCTGAGTGACAAAGGTTTTTGCCTTAGTTTTGGCGAAACGTTGTTCAAACAGGTTTGCCAACTCTTCAGCTTCTTTTGCCAGTTTGTCAGCATTTTTCCGGTAGGTGGCTGCATGGTCTGGGTCAATGTTGGTCAACTGCTCTGCTATTAACCTAACCTCCTCAGCCACTAAAATGGGGTCAACCCAAGTGTGTGGGTCGTAGAGTGTCGCCTCATCAATCCCTTCGGTGACAGGAATATCCTCTAGACCTGGGACGCGCTTTAGGCTCATGCCTTTGGAGGCCTCCAAAACGATAACATCTGACTGCTCCAGGTTTGGATCTAGTCGTCCAGCCCAGCTCTCCAAGGTGTGGGAGTGGTAGATAAAGACGTCAGCATCGTAAATGGCGCGGACGTCGGCAACCGAAGGTTCGAATTCGTGGATGCCTTGCCCTGACTGAATCATACGGACATCGTTGAGGTCTCCAGACACTTCCTTTGTCATGGCATAGATGGGGTAGAAGCTAGTGACAATCCTTAACCCGTGACTTTCTTTAGGTGGTTTATGCTGACAAGCTCCCAAGATTAGGAGGGTTAGTAAGAGGGATAGTAGGGTGCGACAGGATTTTTTCATTTAAAACTCCTTAACTAATTAATTAAATAAAATTATATCACTGGTTAAGTAGTTTGTCAATGTTTTTTATGCCGCTACAGGAGTGAGATTGATTTGGAACACAAACTGGCTGTGCTCCAATAGGTTCGGGGTTAGGGAACAGATTGGACAAGTCCATGATTGTTCTGGCGTGGTTACCGATACTTTACATTGAAAAACACAAGCTAAAAAGACCTTGTCAGTCATTGCTGACTTAATTGACGAGAAGTCGCGGGTCACGACTCCGCTGAGTTCCATTGGCGAGACTGGCAAAGCTGTTGCTCTTATTGTCAAAAAACTAGAATTGTTAACAGCACTATCTCGACAGAAATTCTGTAATAGCAGGAGGTGAGGTTTCCAAGTGATTCTGCGCTTGTTATATCTTGTAAAAGAATAGTCGCTGGTAGGTGCTGTTTTCTCTCCTATTGCTTTATTATCCTAAGTCCAATTTCATCTTCTGAAGGAACTGATGTCGAAAGAGGAACCGAAGGTGTTTGACATTAAATAATGCCATAAAAATACTTAAAAAGCCCGCTCTATTGAGCGGGTTTACTTTAGTGTTCAGGCGTTTTGAGTTGGTCATAAAAAATGGCATCAGCTGTTGTGATATAAGGCAAAACATAGATAAGAGCCAATCCGAGAGTAATCCCTGTCAAGATATACCAACCGATAAAGGAGAGATGGAGAATAAAGAGGTCAAATTTTTTGCCAACCATCAGCTCCTTACTTTCTTTAAACATATCAAAGGGATCAAGATCTTTTCCGTCTTCCATATGGTCAAGCAAAATCAGTTCAGCTTGGCTGTAGGTATAGGCCTTAATGATTAACATGACAACCCCGATGAGCCAGCAAATAAAAGAGAGGGCAACATAAAACGAGTTCATATGTCCTGAATTTAGCCCCATATAGGCTAATAAAATGATTGCTGGACCGATGCAAAGAACGATCCAAGGCAACAACAGCAAGAGCCGAACGACATAGAGCAAGAGGTAGTGGAGGAAGATTCGTCCTGAGAAGGTTCTCAGGCTGTCTTTATAGCTCACCTCGTCACGTTTTTGTCTCACCACTTCAACCATGGTGTAGGTTGTTGCTAAGCCCATTAAACTGATAATAAAGCTGATTAACTGTGGGAAAAGAGAGGAGCCTCTATAGGCTGTTTGTGCTAGGGCATAACCACTGTAAACAGTCGCTGTTTCTCTGAGCTGGATAAACATAAAAAACAGGCTCAGGGCAATAGGCAGCCAAAAAAGCTGGTATTTGGTAGGGAGATGTTTAAGTGTTTCACGGGCTTTTTCGCGAATATCATACGATGACATAGTGTCCTCCTTTATTATGTTCTTCCTATTATAGCATAATTTATGGTAAAATAGAGAAGTCAGCTCAGCTGGCACACTAAGACCCAGAACTGTTTTTTCTGGCAGCACAAAGAAAGGAATTGAACCCGTCCGGAAAACTTGGAAAAAAGATAAACTGCTAAGACATCAGGTGTCTCATCAGCTTCCTGTTTTTCTATCGTTTTCTGGTCGAACTTGGTATCTTAGTTATGACAGATTACCCAATCAAATACCGTCTGATTAAGACGGAAAAACACACCGGTGCCCGCCTCGGAGAAATTATCACGCCGCACGGTACCTTTCCGACCCCTATGTTTATGCCAGTTGGCACCCAAGCCACGGTTAAAACCCAGTCGCCTGAAGAGCTCAAGGAAATGGGCTCAGGCATTATCCTCTCAAACACCTACCATCTTTGGCTCCGTCCGGGTGATGAGCTGATTGCACGGGCTGGGGGGCTTCACAAGTTCATGAACTGGGATCAGGCGATTTTGACCGATAGTGGGGGTTTCCAAGTCTATTCCCTCGCAGACAGCCGTAACATCACCGAAGAGGGTGTGACCTTCAAAAACCACCTCAACGGCTCAAAAATGTTCCTGTCACCTGAAAAAGCCATCTCTATTCAGAACAATCTCGGTTCTGACATCATGATGAGCTTTGACGAGTGTCCGCAGTTTTACCAGCCTTATGATTATGTCAAAAAATCCATTGAACGCACCAGTCGCTGGGCGGAGCGCGGGCTTAAAGCTCACCGTCGTCCCCATGACCAAGGGCTCTTTGGTATTGTCCAAGGAGCGGGCTTCGAGGACCTGCGTCGCCAATCAGCTGCAGACCTTGTCAGCATGGACTTCCCAGGCTACTCTATTGGAGGTCTAGCAGTCGGTGAAACCCACGAGGAGATGAATGCGGTGCTGGACTTTACTGTGCCGCTCCTGCCTGATAACAAGCCGCGTTACCTCATGGGGGTCGGTGCGCCTGACAGCCTGATTGATGGGGTCATTCGTGGGGTGGATATGTTTGACTGTGTTTTGCCGACACGGATTGCCCGAAACGGTACCTGTATGACTTCACAAGGTCGTCTGGTGGTCAAAAACGCCCAATTCGCTGAGGATTTTACACCGCTTGACCACGATTGTGATTGCTACACGTGTCAGCATTACACTCGTTCCTATATCCGCCACCTGCTCAAGGCAGACGAGACCTTCGGCATTCGCCTGACCAGTTACCACAATCTTTATTTCTTGGTCAACTTGATGAAAAAGGTTCGTCAGGCCATCATGGACGACAACCTGCTCGAATTCCGTCAGGACTTCATGGAGCGCTATGGCTACGGCACAAATGGACGGAATTTCTAGATTTTCAGGAAATGGCAGAGCTTGATAAACAAACGACGGTCAAGCTAAAATAGGCTAAAAGAAAAATCAGATAGGCAAAATGCCTTACCAACAGGAAAGAAGACAACTGAAGGAGCTTGCCATGATAGACTACCGTAAACTCACTCTAGCCGACGAAGCAGCCTACAGAAGTTTTGAAGCTGCCATGCTTGAGGATAAGAAAAAGAACCCTTTCGTTGAGTGGTGGCAAGTAGAAGATTTTGTACGATTTGTGAGCATGAGTGACCAGTCAGAGACCAAGCAGGAGGGTCAGGCTTGGTCGCCTTATACCCGTTACTTTGCCTTTGTAGGGGAGGAGATTGTCGGTTTTGTCATCTGTTTCTGGGAACTGGACCACCCAGACTGTCTTAAACTTGGGCATGTGGGCTATATGGTGGCACCTGCTTATCGCCGTCAAGGAATAGCCAGTCAGCTGCTGGCCGTTGCTCTTGAGCGCTACCAACAACGCCAAGTCTCTTCGATTCTGATTGTGACCCATGAGGACAACTGGCCTTGCCGTCACCTGGTGGAAAAACAGGGCGGTGACTTGCTAGGACTTGAGGAACTCCACCACCTAGGCGACACCTTTTGTGCGGCACGCTATCGATTAAAAACAGAGAGGAACTTATGATGTCATCAGATTTTTTTAAGAGCATCGCAGAGCAGCTCAGCGATGGCAAGCGGCATACGGTGCGTATCTATGGTCACGGGGCTTCAGGCAAATCAACCTTAGCAGCTGCGCTATTGACCTACCTCAACCCAGAGCAGGTCAACCTCATCGAAACGGATGCCTATATCATTGACGGTCAGCTCCGACAGCTGGTTCGGCCTGCGAATGCACCACATCAGAAAGTGACCGCTTCTATGCCTGTCTCTCACGAATTAGCCAGCCTGACGCGAGATATTCAAGCCCTACAAAAAGGGATGGATGTCCTGACCATCGACTGTTCTCCTTGGGCACCGCAGCAGGTCTTGACGGGGAGCAAACCGATTCTTATCGTAGAGGGCATGTCTTCTGCCTTTTTGGACAAGTCCCTCTTTGATCTGTCTATCGCCTGCTATACCAATCCCGGGACGGAGTTGGCTAGACGTTTGGCGCGGGATGTGGCTCATCGTAGTCGAGTTCCTGAATTTGTTTTGCAAACGCATCAGGCGCGTCGTCAGCAGTACGAGACCTACTACCAGCACCTGCTTGAAGAGGCAGATATTCTTGTTGACCAGTCGGAGGATGGATTTGTGGTAAAGCACGTGACACAGCCGTCTTAAAACAATGTCTCCTAACTGCTCTAATTGCTTGGCTTCGTCTGTGTAAAGTGTTAGCATTGTTCAGTTTATCTGTTATGGTCGTGCTGATTTGAGAGGCAAAGATTAGTCACCCGTCGTGGTGTTACAATTGCGCCTCCACCTTGCTCAAACGATTAGTTGAAGGGGCTGTTTGAGCAGTCAAAGAATCACCATTGGCAGGGCTATTCAGCTGGTAAGAGGCTGGAAAGACTATCTTAAAACGACTAAATGACTTAGAGTATCGTCATCAATAAACGTTACTCTAAGTCATTTTATAGTGTAATAGTTAACTGCTAGACTCTTAATGTGATGCTTTCTTTGCTTGTTGCAAGGTTGATTCATCACGTTGGGCAGGTTTTAGGAGATAGCTCCCGAATGCCGTAATTGTCAGCAGATAAAACACAAACATAAATGGCAGATTTTGGCGGACACTCTCAATCAACTGAACATGGACAAAGATAAGACCAACAGCTGCTGCAATTAACCGATTGAACCAGAGCATCAATTGAGAGGGAAGCCCCTTGGAAGGACTTGACATGTTCTGCACGCCCCAGAACATCAGGCTATAGGCACCCATTGCCAGCAGGAGCATTAGCGCGAGACGACCGGACAAACTCCCCCAACTGATACCTGGACTCAGCTGGGCATGTGACAAGGATAGAGGCAAGCTTGCCAAAGCCAGTGCAACTTGCCCTAGTACTGCGCTGCTAGCGTCAAGCCATTTAGGCTTGCCTGCCAAAAATAGAGCTTCCAAAAGCCAAACATAAGCAAATATGCCAGTTGTTAAAGCAAAAATCTGTGTCAAGTCAGCAACACCTGCTCCCAAGGCATAACAAACTAAGAGTAGTAGTGGGATAAGAGCAGTGATTATGAGCCAAACCAGCCCTGAAAGGTAACGTGACATAATAATCCTCCAAAAGATAAGATAAGCCTATTATAGCGTAATTGACAGCAGAATAATAGGGTTTTCCTTTTTCTTGAATGATTACAAAAAAGCCGAAAGAGTTTTTATGATATAATAAAGAAAAGACCAAAGGAGCTCATCATGAAACTACAGACACTGGGTTGCTGGGGCGGTTACCCCTATCAAGACCAAGGAACAACCAGCTTTCTCTTAACAGGCGAGGACGGCTTCACCCTTCTTATCGACTGCGGTAGCCGTGCCCTCAACGAGCTGGAGAAAGTCATGTCTCCCCTTGACCTTGATGCGGTTATCATCAGTCACTACCATCCAGACCATGTGGCGGATCTTGGAGTCTTGCGCCATTATCGCCAGCTTTACCCTAAAGACCAGTGGACACCTCGTGTCCTGCCTATCTATGGTCACACCGAGGACGCCCATGAGTTTGCTAAACTCACCATTCCTGATGTTAGCGAAGGGATTGCTTATGGTCCTAATCAAGCCTTCACGATTGGTTCGTTCACCATTAAGGTGATGAAAACCGTTCACCCTGTTCTGTGTTATGCGATGAAAATAGCAGAGCAGGCAACAGGGCAGGTCCTGGTCTTTACAGGAGATACGGGTTACTTTGATGGCTTGGCAGATTTTGCTAATGGTGCAGACCTCTTTTTAGCCGATGTCTATTTTTATGAAGGCAAAGAGAACCATCCTGCCCATCTGACTAGTAAAGAAGCAGGTCTCATTGCCAAAGAAGCAAACGTGAAAAAACTTGTTCTGACTCATCTGCCTCAGTTTCCAGAGCCACATATTTCACCAGATAACCATCTGGAAACCCTCAGGCAACAAGCCCAGCACTGGGCAGAGGGGATTCCTGTCGAACTTGCCCAGCCTCATAAGGTTTGGGATTTGGGAGATCTGACATGATTGATTTCAGTCCAGAGGAAAAAGCCTATTTTATGGGGCAGGCGCTATTAGAAGCAGAAAAGTCTCTCGCCAAGGCAGAAATTCCCATCGGTTGTGTCATCGTCAAGGATGGTCAGGTTATCGGTCGAGGACACAATGCGCGCGAGGAACTCAACCAAGCCATCATGCATGCGGAAATCATGGCCATCAATGAGGCCAATCAGGCGGTCGGGAACTGGCGATTGCTGGACTGTACACTCTTTGTGACCATTGAGCCTTGCGTCATGTGTAGCGGAGCTATTGGGCTTGCCCGTATCCCGCAGGTTATCTATGGGGCGAAAAATCCTAAGTTTGGTGCCGCAGGTAGCCTCTATGAGATTTTGACGGACGAACGGCTCAACCATCGAGTGACGGTTGAGCACGGAGTTTGTGAGCAGGAGTGTGCAACCATCATGCAGGAGTTCTTTCGTCAAGGACGAGAACGAAAGAAGAGTGAAAAAAGCTTGTCAAATACTCAGAATATGCTATAATAGAATCGGAGCAAGGTTCTTGCGTGAAGCGGGTCAGGGGAGGAATCCAGCAGCCCTAAGCGAGGTAGAGCCTGTGCTCTTTTTTTTTTGTTTTTAGCCCAAAAGAAACGAGCAGGTTTTTGGACCTGCTCGTTTCAAGGAGAGTTATGAAAAAGAAAAAATTTTAGGAGTGACTATAGTATAGACGAGTTAGCTTAATTCTAGCTTAACGAAAAAATCTTAGTGAGTGGCTACCGAGGTGGCAACTATTATAGCAAGAGTAAGTCCTCAGGCTCTTCAAATGGGTTAGCCTTATTGATACGGTCGTAGAAGAAGATGCCGTTGAGGTGGTCAATTTCATGTTGGACAACGATGCTGTTAAACCCTCTGAGTTTTAGACGTTGGTTTTGCCCATTTTTATCAATGTAATCGATGGTTACTCGGGCATGTCGTGGGACATAACCTTCAATGGGACGATCAACAGATAAGCACCCTTCACCGTCTGATAAAGCGGCATTTTGGACAGAATGAGCAACAATTTTAGGATTAAACATGATAACGTCCAGCGCATAGGCTTCTTTAGGCGGGTTGCCGTCAGCATCTTCTGGATTTGGCACGAGAGCTGCGATGATACGTTTAGAGATGTCTAATTGCGGAGCTGCTAGACCAACTCCAGCTCGCAAGCCCATTTTCTCACTGATAACCGGGTCTTGAGAGTTTTTAAGAAATTGCAACATCTTCTCCCCCAAAATAATGTCCTCATCACTTAATGGGAGACTAACTGGTTCGGCTGTTGCCCTCAAGGTAGGGTTGCCTTCGCGGATAATATCAGTCATGTCAATCAAGTGGCTGGCGCGAATAATGTTTTCTTGTGGTGTCATTGCGATACTTCCTGTCTAATCATTTCTATTACTATACCATAAAAGACTAACAAAGGAAAGTTTGAAGAGGGGTTAAAAAACAGCAAATATTAACTTTTTGATTGTTTTTTTATATTTTTTAAAGAAATAACTTGATTAAAGCTTGTTTTCTTGCTAAAATTAGGCTCTAATCAATAAAGAAAGAGAACGAAAATGACAAGAAACTCTTCAAGAAATTCAACTGCCTTGCTTTATGGTCTCGATGATCGACCGACCTGGCCTGAGACAATTTTATTGGCCTTGCAGCATATTTTGGCTGCTTTTGCAGGTATCGTTGCTGTGCCTTTGGTGATTGGTAGCGCCTTGAACTTTTCTGCTCAAGAGACTGCCTTGATGGTGAGTGCTACCGTTTTTTCGTCGGGGTTGACAACGATTCTTCAATCCAAAGGGCTTGGACCTCTAGGTTCTCGAGTGGCTAATATGATGGGGACTGACTTTACCTTTGTTAACCCATCAATTGCTGTTGGTGCTAAATTTGGTGTGGCGGGTATTGTGGCAGCAAGCATCACAGGAGCTCTTGCGGAGGTTGTTCTTAGCCGTTTTATTAAGCCGTTGATGAGATTTTTCCCGCCCCTGATTATTGGTATCGTGGTTTCGTTAATCGGTGTGACCTTGTTACCTGTCAGCATTGATTGGGCTGCGGGAGGCTTTGGATCTGCGGACTATGGCTCGGTTAAGAATTTGGCGGTTGCCTTTGTGGTCATGGTGTTTACTCTGCTCCTTAGCCATTTTGGCAAGGGCATGTGGAAAACAGCAGCGGTTTTTGTCGGCATGGTTTTCGGTTACCTCATCTCGATTCCTTTGGGAATGGTTGACTTATCAGCTGTTTCAGCCGCGTCTTGGTTGGCAATACCCAATCCCTTGCGCTATGGGTTTACCTTTGACTTGGCTTCCACCCTATCATTTGTGCCAGCTTATATCGTGTCAAGTATCGGTACAGTCGGTGTCGTGATGGCGATTGGTGAAGCCTCACAGACCAAAGTGAGCAGTGAGCAAATCTCATCTGGAGTTTTGGCAGATGGCATTGGGTCAATGATTTCAGGGGTGTTTGGAGCAGGACCAAACACGGCCTTTTCTCAGAATGTCGGCTTGATCAGCTTGACCAAGGTTGCCAGTCGCCACGTCATGATTGTTGCGGGAGCTATTTTGGCTGTTCTTGGACTATTTCCAAAACTATCAGCTTTGATTTCAGTCATGCCAAGTCCTGTGCTTGGTGGGGTAGGGGTCATCATGTTTGGTTTAGTGGCTGCTCAGGGCTTGAAAACGTTGGGACAAGTTGAGTTAGGTGACCGAGAACTCTTGATTATCTCAGTGGCGTTTGCTTTAGGTATCGGTGTAACGGTACGTCCCAATATCTTGGATAATCTGCCAGAAGCCTTTCGCATGATTTTCTCTTCAGGGATTTCAACAGGTACTTTGGTGGCTCTCGTGCTTAATATTATCCTACCTAAGAAGCATTAAAAAAAACAGCCTAAGGCTGGTTGAGGGGGCAAGTCTTGCGTGAGGCTTGCCTTTTTTCCTACCCTCAAAAGGCTGTCCATGATAAACTGTCCATATCAAGCACTGCTCTACCTTGTTTAAACTGATGAGGCTCAGCTACACCGCTTGCTCGCATATCAAAGTCCGCTTCCCCAATCACCCAATGCCCGCTGTTATCAGGTGATAACTGGTAGAGGGTAGCAGTTCCTTGCCCGCTTGCCGAATGCCAAGAGACGGATTCTACAGTGCCGTCTTGGTAGATGACAAAACCCTCTCGACCACCGCCTGCGCTTGCCACATAAGTCCGCGCGAGATAGGTCGGTACCCCATTTTGCAGGTAGTAGAGGGCGGCTGGTGAGATCTGTCCATTAAAGAAATGGCTCGTCAGCAACTCAGCTGTTCCATTACTATCAATATCAACAAAAGCATAGTGTGTTGCCCGCCCCGCTGTCGTATCCGTCGCCACCAGATGGAGGGTGGTGGCATAGAGCTCTTCATTGCTCGGTGCTGGTGGTTGGCTTTCAGCTTGGGGCTTTGGCGTTGCCATAGCAGAGCTGGATGCCGCTATCGTTTGGCTTGATGTTTCGGTCTGGGAGCTTGAACTGGTGGTGGTTGAGGTGGAGTTAGAACTATTAGCCTGCTTTGATGAGCTGACTGACGTTGGAACACTTGGTTTGGTTTTTTGTGTTGACTGACAAGCCGTGAGTACAAGAAGTGAGCTGGTCAGTACTGTCAGGATGATTTTCTTCATTGTCATTCTCCTTTGGTTAAGCGGGTGATGATGTCAGCGTGGTCAGGGTAACTGGCCAACAGCTTCACTCGGTCAAAGAGTTCAAAATCCTCATACTCAAAACCAGGAGCCACCATGCAGGAGACCAGCGCAAAGGCACCCTCGTCTTCTACTGTAGAACCAAAGATAGTGCCTTTTGGGACACAATACTGTAAGCGGCAATTATCTAGCACCTTGTTGCTTAATTTGACTGCCTCGTAGGTTCCGTCTGGGTGTATCATATGAATCGTTAGAGGTGCGCCAGCATGAAAATACCAGATTTCATCTGCCGTTAGGCGATGAAAACGCGACGGACTTTCCGCCGTTAACAGGAAATAAATACTGGTGTAAAGCGCCCGATCTGTCCTGGCAGATTCTTTTGATTTGTAGATCTGCCGATAATAGCCGCCTTCAATATGAGGAACAAGTTCCAGGGCTTCAACCCAGTCATCAATCGTTGTCATAGCTTCTCCTTGTCTGGTGTCTTTTAGTTTATTTTATCATAATTTATTAGTTTTTTAAGGTCAATTCAGTTATTTTGCTCTGCCATTTGACAAAAGTGAAAAAGGTTGATAAAATGAAGAAGTCCAAGGACGAAACTAACTCTTTCTTGGTTCTGGGACTGCCAAGCCCAGCACTCGGATAGAGGAGAAAAAAGGAGAAAAACAATGGCAATCTCAAAAGAGAAAAAAAATGAAATCATCGCTCAATATGCGCGCCACGAAGGCGACACTGGTTCAGTTGAAGTACAAGTTGCTGTTTTGACTTGGGAAATCAACCACTTGAACAACCACATCAAAGAGCACAAACATGACTACGCTACATACCGTGGGTTGTTGAAAAAAATCGGTCACCGTCGTAACCTTTTGGCTTACTTGCGTCGTACAGACGTTAACCGTTACCGCGAATTGATTCAATCACTTGGTCTTCGTCGTTAAGATGAATTGGACAGAACCTGCCTTTGGGCAGGTTTGCACTTTACAAAATACTTTACCGGTTAACAAAGTTGTGATAAACTAGAAATACGTCAAAAAAAGGAGGAAACACTATGGCAGAACGTCTTGATTTGGCCAGCTGCTATCGCAAGCTAAAAAGTCCAAATATCAAAACCCGCAAACGTGCGTTGAAAGTCATCAAAGAGCATAAACGACAAGGCAAAAAATAAGCAGGTAGATGTCGCCTGATAAACTTTTTTGGTCAGTCGGCTTACAGTGATTGACCGCAATTTTTGTCCTTAACCCCCCTAAAAACGATAAAAATCCAGCAATAGTTGCTGGATTTTTACATTAGTGTATTTCGGGGAATAGGTTTGCCAGTATTTTAGCTGTTAGAGGCTGACCAGGTCCTTCGTGGCAGTAGGTGTGCATATACATGGAAGGATTGAAGTTGAGTTCGATACAGGTGCAATTTGGTATTTCTTTACTGGCTGTTTTGCTAAGGTCAGGGATAATCAAGTCAACCCCGCAGATCCAGGCTCCAATCGCCGTTGCCATGTCAGCAGCCAACTGTTTAAAACTCTCGTGCATTTGTTCGGTAACATCAATAGAGTCACCACCGGTTGAGATGTTAGAATTTCCTCGTAAGTTAGCTTTGATGCCTTCAGGGAGGATGGTATCCGGAGTATAGCCCTGTTGTTGGAGGGTCAGGCACTCAATATCTCCTAGGGTGATGAGTTCTAGAGGTGAGCGGTGGTCCCTGCCTCTTAGAGGATTTTGATTTTTAAGGTCAATAAGCTGTGCAATCGTGTGAGTGCCATCTCCGACGACATTGGCGGCGACTCGGAGAAGCACTGCTTCGCACTTGCCATCAAGGACAAAGAAGCGGTACTCGATACCTGGGATAAAAGTTTCCACAAGGACATCACTATCCTCTGCAAATGCAATATCGAGTGCCTTGTCATAGTCGTCTAGGCTGGCTGGGTCCTGAAAAATACTAATGCCCAGACCAAAATTAGTTGATTTTGGTTTGACGACGATGGCTTGCTCTGCGATTTGCCCATAGTAGCGACGAGCAGCTGACTTACTAGAAAATTCTTGACCAGCAGGAACAGGGAAGCCAGCATCTGCAAGGATTTTTTTGGTGACCGTTTTATTGGCCATGGCTAGTGGGACGATATAGTTATCTTTAGAAGTCATGTTGCCATTTTTGACGTATTCGACATGGTCATTATGCCAAAGTTTTAAAAACTGGTCATTTTCGTCTAAAATTTCAACATGAAGTCCTTGTTGAATGGCATCAAATAACAGCAACTGGGTAGATAGCTCCATCGACTCATAGCCTTTGAGGGCATAAGGGGCGGACCAGAAGTAAGCCCTATAAGTTTGTCCCTGTTGCTGTCCGAAATCTTGTAAAGAGAGGCCGTCAAGGTGAGACACTAGCTGTCCTGATAGGGTCAGGCGAGGGCTGTTGATTGCTTCTTGAACTTGCTGAATCAGTTGGTGGTAATAATCATCCAGTTGGAAATGCGTGACCACCTCGGTCATTGCCCGTAGAATGCTGTGATAGTCAGCCTCAGCCGGCAAAGGTTCCAGAGGGTGTGCCAGTGCGATGCGATTATTCAAGTCATTAGCAGCAGCGATGTCTTTATCGACTGAAGTAGACTGGTCTAACCAGAGGAGGGCTAGGATGAAAAGATGTACCGTATCCAGTGTCTGTTGACTGATGCCTAGAGGGTCAAAAGGATTGAGGTCAAAGCAGCGAAATTCTAGGTAAGTAATCCCTTTAGTGAGGTAATCACGGTTGTGCTTGCTCCCACGCAATCGAACAGGGGCATAGAATTCTTTTTCGGCAGAGAGTTGTCCAGATGCAACATAAGCCTCCAACTGTGTCACATAAGTCGTTAAATCAGCAAAAGAGACCTGAATGTCCTCGTGATTGACATAGCCGAGTGAGCTATTTCTCAGAGAACGGACAGGACTGTTTAGCGTGTCCTTGAGAAATCCTCGCTCAGCCACGGGACTAGCGCCGTAAAGATAAGTTAGAAACCAACGGTAGCGCAGGAAGTTTTGGGCTAATTTGAGGTAGAGGTCGTTGCGAAAAGCAATTTGATTGTCATAACCGCTAAGGGCAAAGAGCTGCGCTGTCAAGTCCGTCCCCAGTTCAACATTATAGTGTATGCCACTCATGGATTGCAGTAGTTTGCCATAGCGTTTGCCTAGACCGACCCGGTACTGGTACTCCGTTTGGTCCTCTAGTGCAGCAATCTGAACGTCAGCTTCACTGATATGCGGTGGCATGGAAAGAGGCCAGAGGTATTGGTCTCGTTCGATAGAGCGTCCTGCAACATCAGTGATGGCACCTAAGAAGCGTCGCGTTTCTGCTGTCGTTTGCGCGACGGGTGTAATCAATTCGAGCTGAGCTTCGCCATAGTCGGTCTGGATGTAGGGATGGAACTGTCTGGACCCTAATAGGCTAGGGTGCGGTGTTTGGGCGACACGGCTTGTATCCGTAATACGGAGACTTTCGCGTTCTAGGCCAAATGTTGCCTGTAAAACAGGCGCTGTTTCTGGTAATTGTTGGAGTAGTTGATCCATGGTCATAGGTGTGCTTTCCTTCGTTTTCAAATGTGGTAGGTTCTTATTTTATTGTAAACACTTTAGGGAGGAAACTCAACTTTTTGCTATGAAAAATCGTCTTGCAGGTCGCTAACGGCTGTTTGTGACCACTCAAGGGGCAAATTTGACCACTGAGCAGAAAATCAGTCACAAAGCTCTGCGATTTTGCTAAAATAAGAGCAGATAAGACGTCTATCAAAAAATGGAGGGATACGCATGAAATGGTCGTTTGAAGTCAGTGATGGCCAGGCAGAGTTGGAGGTTATCCTCCGAAAAGCGAGGCTTGACCAAGAAGTACAAGATGTGATGACCTACCTAGAGGGCTTTGGTCAGTCGGTCACAGAGCTTTTGCCCATCAAGACCGCTGAACGTGTTCAGTTGGTCTCAGTGGCAGATATGATCGCGGTTGAAGTGGATGGGGGAGAGTTGCAGGTGCTGACGACAAAAGGGAGTTATCGGACGGTGGAGCGCTTAATTCATTTTCAAGAGCGGGTGAATCACCCTGATTTGCTCCAGATTTCCCGCTACGGGCTCATCAATATTAAGCAGTTGCAGTATTTGGAGCATTCGTTTTCAGGGAACATGACTGCTGTGTTGACTGGCAAGACAAAAGTAACGGTCAGTCGTCGCTATTTGAAATATCTTGAGAAAAAATTAGGATTATAAGGAGAAAAGATCATGAAAAAATATCTTGATTGTTGGATGTACGGTGTTGGTGTCGGCATGTTCTGGTACATGTTTAGTCTATGGTTTTGGGAGATTCCAAGTCAGTCTTGGCAACAGGTTCTCGTCACGGTGATTGGCTCAGGACTGATGGGACTGTCGGCTCTCATCTATGATGATAACCATAATAGTAGACCGACCTTAATCAAAACACTTGTCCATTTTATGGTAATTTTTGCTTTGGCTCTGGGGATGATGGGTTTTAATGGTTGGATTGATGTCTCAAATCTGACGATGTTGTTGTCGTTTTTCTTAGAGTTTGTTGTGATTTACCTCGTCATTTGGGGAATTATTTACACGATTGAGAAGCAAAAAGTCCAGCGGATTAATAATCATTTGCGACAAGGACGGTAAACTAGATAAAAGATAAAAAACCTCTTGACATTTTTTTCACAAGTAGTAAAATAAAAGAGGTTAGCCGATTTAGCTCAGTTGGTAGAGCAACGCACTCGTAACGCGTAGGTCGTAGGTTCGAGCCCTATAATCGGCATTGTTTAGAGATATAGCAGAGGGTTGGACAGATCCATGATTGCAAGGTAGTCAGGGGTCTGTTCCAGCTTTTTTATTTTCTTTTGAAAAAGATTTGGTATTTTTGGCTCATTGTCAACTGTAGTGGGTTGACCCACTTAACACCGAGAGAGGACAGTTCTTGTCTTCTCTCGTTTTATGTTTATGGC
>NZ_JBGTZA010000026.1:0-26956 GCF_041807805.1 Streptococcus sp. E29BA | reverse complement strand
CGTTTCCGGCCAGCTTTGTGGAGGTCAACAATTTGTTGCTTAAAGTCATCACTAAATTGACGACGGATTTTTCTAGATATAGAGTTCTCCTGTTTTCTTTAGTGTAGAACACTTTATAAATTCTGTCTAGTTTAGTGTAACCGATTCAGGGGAAGCATTAAAAGCGGGGTGGGGGCAGTGTTATTCAATTTGCTCAACAATCGGAACCATCTTTTGAGTTTACATTACCGCTTTCATACAGCGATAGTAGGTTGATTTTTTGATATCATCTCCCCACTAGGTCTTTACCTGAATGACACTCTTAATTCCTAAGGTCTCCATAATGACCTTAGGAGATTTCCCTGCTTTCTTCTTAATGCAGGCTAGTTTAACCACTAACGAATAACAGAAGAAAACACTCCTTATTTCTAGTGTACTAGATATCAACAGGAGTGTTTTTCTTCAGTTTCGTTTTAAAGAGCTAGTGCCGAGGGTTGTCTCAGTTTTTGTGTGGCTCTTAGAATGCTGGTTGAGCATGGCCTGCTAGCTTGTCTTTGATGAATGATTTAACCTCATCGCTAGTCAGTGCTTTTTGAACAGCTTTGATGGTATCACTATCTTTGTTGTCTTCACGAGCGACAAGAGACACGGCAAAGGTGTTGTCTGATTCCTCTTCTAAAATCAAGCCATTATCTGTTGGGTTAAGACCCAGTTTGGCGATATAAGTTGGGTAGTTAAAGACCATGTCTTTTTCTTGGTAGGCTTCATTCAGATTAAGTAGACCAATTGGGCTGAAGGTCAGATTTTTAGGGTTTTCTGTGATGTTATCAACCGTTACAGTGTAGCTATCTGGCTGATTAAGGGTGATGATGTTGTGTGTAGCCAAAAGACGCAAGGCGCGTGCCATATTGGTCGGGTCGCTTGGGATAGCCACGTCTGCTCCTTCAGGTAAGTTTTCAATGTTATCAAAATCTTTAGCATAGAAGGACACGTTAGCGTTATAAATAGGCTGAATTTGAACGAGGTTTGCCCCATTACCGCTATTATACATTTCCATGAACGGTTTGTGCTGGAAGAAATTGGCATCAACTTCTTTATTGTGCAAGGCAACGTTCGCTTGAACATTGTCAGAAACTCTGACGATTTCAAGCGTGTAGCCAGCTTCTGCCAAGTCATCTGTAATCATCTCTAGCATGTCTGTCATAGGAGAGGTGTGAGAAGCTACTTTAACGACCACTGGTTCAGCAGTTGATGTCGAGCTTTTGGTCGTTTCTTCAGCAGCCTTTTGACTAGAGCAGGCGGCCAATGCAAAAGCAGAGAAGAGGATTAAGCTGGAAAGCAATAGTTTTTTCATGAGAAAACTCCTTATTTTGTGATTAGTTTGGCAATGAGATAGCCAATATTTTGAATGACGAAGACATAGACCACAAAGATGATGACAATGAGGTACATGAGGGGGTAGTTGTACTCCTGATAGCCGTAGCGATAAGCGTATTCTCCGAGCCCTCCAGCCCCGATAACGCCCATAACTGTTGAATAAGAGAGGGCAGAAATGGCTGTTGAGGTGAACGATAAGACCAAATCTTGCTTGCTGGCAGGCAAGAGAAAGTAGCGAATCATCTGACTTGGCGTTGCTCCCATACTGATGCTACGGTCGATGATCCCTTTTGGGACATTCAGCAAGGCCTGATCGACAAAACGAGCATAGAGGCTGACGGATACCAGAGTCAAGGGCAAGGTCGCCGCCAAATTGCCAAAAGAAGTCTGGAAAAGAAACCGACTAACAGGGATTAAAATAAAGATAAAGATGAGGTAAGGGATACTGCGCAGCGTATTTAACAAAATACTGAGCACCTGATAGAGAAGGGGCTGCTTTAAGAGAACAGGCGTATCCAAAGCGTAGAGAAGAATACCTAGCGGCAGGGCGATGACCAAGCAAAACACCAAGGACAGCCCCACCATAAAGTTGGTCTCCCAAAAAGCTTCGATAATGCCTGGGATATGGCTGGTCAAGTCACTTAGCATGGGTTAAGAACTCCTTTACGTGAGTGAGGTAGTGCTTATTGGGGTCGTCTGTCGCGTGCTTAACCGGTCGAACGGTGTCAACAAGTCGCCCCTTGTCAAGAATCATCACCTCATCACAAAATTGTTTCAAGAGGCTTAAATTGTGTGAAATCATCACAATGGCAATGTCACTGGTTTCTCTTAGTTTTTTGAGGAGGTCAAAAATCTCCTGTTCACTATTGGCATCAAGGGCAGAGCTGATTTCATCGCAAAGCAATACCTGAGGTTCCTGCAAGATTGCCATGGCAATGGCAACCTTTTGCTTTTGTCCGCCAGAGAGGTCACGGCAGGGCACGTTTTTGAGATGGCTAAGGGTCATAAAGGCGAGGGTGTCATCGATTTTTTGTCGATTCGGCTTCTTTTTGGCCAAAAAGTAGACAAGGTTGAGGTGATAGAGTACTGTTTCGCCTTCTAAAAGGTTGCCTTGTTGAAAAATATAAGCGACTGTTTTTCGCATGGCTCGCAGTTGCTCAGGAGGGAGGGTCTTAAGCTCTTGTCCATGGTAGAAAATCTGACCATAGTCAGGCTCAACCAAGCCGTTCATCATCTTGAGAATGGTTGATTTGCCTGTTCCGTTTTGCCCAATCAGCCCTAGACAATCTCCCTTTTTAACAGAAAATGTCAGATGTTCCAACTTAAAATTTGCTTGGGGATAAGATTTTCCCACATCTTTTAGTTGAATAATCATGTCTCACCTCCTCCACAGACCACTATAGCATAGTTCATTTTCCAGAGCAAGTTCAAGAAATCGATTCTTTTATATAATAACTGAAAACGTGTACCAGTACAGATGTATCTTGCCAGCGACGCAGAGATAATGAAAAAATAGAGTGGATGACAGTCGGTAATCCGTTAGAACTTGAGAAGTTGTTAGCCGACTAGCCCTGAGCCTTGGCTAGTTAACGACCATAAACTGAAAAGACCAGGACGTTTGTCCCAGTCTTGCCATGATTGATTTGACAGGTCGTTGGCTATTGCCAAGAAAACAGCCTGCTCGCTTTTTTTACTTGAAGGTGTAGTCTTTGATAATATCAATTTTTTCGATAAGAATAGGTTCAACAGGTTTGTCCTGATCATCGGTTTTTGTTGATGCGATGTCATCAACAACTGCCATTCCATCGATGACTTGACCAAAGACCGTGTAGCCGCCATCTAGGCTCGGATTTCCTCCTTGAGCGTAGGCGTTATAAATTTTTTCAGGATAGTAAAGAGGATGGAGCTGGCTGGTTTGGTCAGCCTTATTCTGGTTGATGAAAAATTGACTGCCGTTCGTGTTTGGACCGGCATTGGCCATCGCAAGAGCACCGCGGATATTGTAGAGCAAGTCGGAGGACTCGTTAGCGAAGCCTGTTCCATCGTCGATGGATTTATCCTTACCAGCCCAAATGGATTGTCCGCCGCGCCCAGTACCCTCAGGATCTCCGCCCTGAATCATAAAGCCATCAATCACACGATGGAAGCTCACGCCATTATAGTAGCCGTTCTTCGCATGAGTGAGAAAATTTTCGACCGCTAGAGGAGCCAACTCAGGGAAGAGTTTAATGGTGATGTCACCCTTGTTGGTGGTCAATTTGACAGCTGCTTCATTGTCAGCAATCTCAGTTGACAGCTGCGGGAAATCTTTCTTGTTGAGTTCCGTCAAGCGCTCTTTTAGAGCCGTTTGCAATTCGCTTGATGACAAGGTTTTTGATGTGTTTGTTGATTTGGTTTGACAGGCAGTTAGTAGCGCCATAGACACAACCGTCAGCGCAAGAAATTTTTTCATGAGTCCTCCAAAGGCTATTATTCCCTTTATTTTACCATAATTTCTCAAAAAAGACTTAAAGTAAAAAATTCTGATATAATAGTAGCATGACAGCAAAACGAAGTAAAAAAACAACCAAATCCCCTGCTAATAGCAAACGTCGGCTAAATCAAACCGAACTCGCTAAACGTCAGCGGACCAAACGCCTGATTTGGCGAATCCTTATTGTTCTGATAATCCTTATCGGTCTGATCCGCTTAGGGATTTTTGGTGTGACGGTTTACAACATTTTTCGGTTTGCCTTTGGGTCATTGACCTATCTGGTGCTTATCGGCGTCTTACTTCAAATGCTACTGAATAAATGGCTGGCTCGCTATGATGGCGTGACTACTGGGTTTTGGACAGTGGTGACTGGCTTACTCCTCAACTGGCATGCTTACCTTTTTACCCAGCCTCAACTCAAGCAAGCTGAGGTTTTCAGCGCTACTATCCAGCTCGTCTTTAAGGATTTATCCACCTTTAAGGTAGAACAATTTTTAGGTGGAGGTATGCTAGGGGCAGTTCTCTATAAACCCATCAGTTTTCTTTTTTCAAACATTGGGTCATTTTTTATCGGTGGTCTCATCATACTCCTAGGTCTCTTCTTGATGACCCCTTGGGATATTTACGAGGTCATTGATTTTGTCAAAAATAGCTGGGCGGCACATCAAGTCCGATCAGAACAACGTCGCCAAGCACAATTCCTCAAAAAAGAGGAACGCCGTCTCCAGCAAGAAGCTGCCATGGCACAAGCAAGTCAGGAAGAAAATGAGCAGGATCTGGATGACCAGACACCTGATACCCAACTGACACGTGATGAAAGAGATGTTGACATCTACTTGCCATCAGACTCAGAGGAAGAGGACGTGTACGATTTGGACGAGGATTGGTTTGCGCAAGAGCAGTCAGTTGATCCAGCTCCAGCATTGCCTGAACTACCAAAGACAAGCCCCTCGCTCAAGCAGAGCTTGCTCTATAAACTGCCCAGCATAGACCTTTTTGCTCCAGACAAACCAAAAAACCAATCCAAGGAAAAGAAAATTGTTCGAGAGAACATCGCTGTTTTGGAACAAACCTTTGCTAGCTTTGGCATCAAAGTCACAGTAGAGCGGGCGGAAATCGGTCCATCAGTGACCAAGTACGAGGTCAAACCAGCTGTTGGCGTTCGGGTCAACCGGATTGCTAACTTGGCTGATGACTTAGCTCTTGCCCTTGCGGCTAAGGATGTTCGGATTGAAGCGCCGATTCCAGGAAAATCGGTCGTCGGTATCGAAGTCCCCAATTCTCAAATTGCAACGGTATCTTTCCGTGAACTTTGGGAGCAATCTAAAACCAACCCAGACAACCTGCTCGAAGTCCCGCTTGGTAAGGCGGTCAATGGCACCAGTCGTTCGTTTGATTTGGCACGGATGCCCCACATTTTGGTGGCAGGTTCAACAGGTTCAGGGAAATCTGTAGCAGTCAACGGCATCATCTCCAGTATCCTGATGAAAGCCCGACCGGATCAGGTCAAATTCATGATGATTGATCCTAAAATGGTGGAGCTATCTGTTTACAACGATATTCCCCACCTCCTCATCCCAGTTGTGACCAATCCTCGTAAGGCCAGCCGT
Source organism: Streptococcus sp. E29BA (assembly GCF_041807805.1). Classification (NCBI taxonomy): domain Bacteria; kingdom Bacillati; phylum Bacillota; class Bacilli; order Lactobacillales; family Streptococcaceae; genus Streptococcus; species Streptococcus sp. E29BA. Next base: position 21,517 of record NZ_JBGTZA010000026.1, on the reverse strand, counting down.
GCCCTGCAAAAGGTGGTTGATGAGATGGAGAATCGCTACGAGCTTTTCAGTCAGGTCGGTGTCCGCAACATCGCTGGCTACAATGCAAAGGTGGAAGAGTGGAACAAAACAGCTGATGACAAACATATTCCCTTGCCACTTCTGGTCGTTATCGTGGACGAGCTAGCCGACCTAATGATGGTCGCCAGCAAGGAAGTCGAGGATGCCATTATCCGACTTGGGCAAAAGGCCAGGGCAGCTGGGATTCACATGATTTTAGCCACCCAACGTCCGTCTGTTGATGTCATTAGCGGTCTGATTAAGGCGAACGTCCCTAGTCGTATTGCCTTTGCTGTCTCCAGCGGTACGGACAGCCGTACCATACTGGATACCAATGGTGCAGAGAAACTCCTTGGTCGTGGGGACATGCTCTTCAAACCGATTGACGAGAACCATCCTGTTCGTCTCCAAGGCTCCTTTATCTCCGATGACGATGTCGAGCGCATTGTCAGCTTTATCAAGGCACAGGCCGATGCCGAGTACGACGACAACTTTGACCCAGGTGAGGTCGCAGATGGTGACGACCTTTCGGGCAATAGCGGAGCTGCTCAGGGCGATCCCCTCTTTGAAGAGGCCAAGAGCCTCATTATCGAGACCCAGAAGGCTTCTGCCTCCATGCTTCAGCGTCGCCTGTCTATCGGTTTCAATCGAGCCACAGACCTCATGGATGAATTGGAAAAAGCAGGCATTATCGGTTCAGCAGAAGGAACAAAACCACGAAAAGTCCTGCAACAATAGCTAAAATCGCTCAAATTAAACAAAAAGCTTGACCATATGAGGATTTTTAGATATGATATAGGGTGTTGGGGTATCTTGCCCACAAAATATTTGGAGGATTTAGCACAATGGCTAATAAACAAGATTTGATCGCAAAAGTTGCAGAAGCAACTTCATTGACAAAGAAAGACTCAGCAGCAGCAGTTGATGCAGTATTTGCAGCAGTAACTGATTACCTCGCCGCTGGTGAAAAATTGCAATTGATCGGTTTTGGTAACTTTGAAGTTCGTGAGCGTGCTGCCCGTACAGGTCGCAACCCTCAAACTGGTAAAGAAATTACTATCGCAGCTTCTAAAGTACCTGCTTTCAAAGCTGGTAAAGCTCTTAAAGACGCTGTTAACAAATAAGCAGTATCTCAAACAGCCCTTATCCACTAAGGATAAGGCTGTTTTTTTGCTGTTAACCAGCATTTTTAGTTGATTTATCACATTTTTTGATATAATAGCTCTATGAGAGAAAAGATTTTTCGTGACCCTGTTCATAATGATATCGTTATCACTGAGCGGGTCATCTATGAGTTGATCAATACAAAGGAATTTCAACGTTTACGTCGCATCAAACAGTTGGGGACAACAGGCTATACCTTTCACGGAGGTGAACATAGCCGTTTTTCCCATTGTTTAGGGGTCTATGACATTACACGTCGTATAGTACAACGATTTAACACGACGTACCCTCATATCTGGAAGAGTGAGGACAGCCTCCTTGCCATGACCGCAGCCCTGCTCCACGATATTGGGCACGGGGCTTATTCCCATACTTTTGAGCGCTTGTTTGATACGGACCATGAGCAGGTTACTCGGCAAATCATTACCAGTCCTGAAACAGACATTCACCAGGTGCTTTGTAAAGTGTCTCTTGATTTTCCAGAAAAAGTCGCTTCGGTTATCGGTCATACCTACCCTAATAAACAGGTTGAGGAATTGATTTCGAGCCAGATTGATGCTGATCGCATGGATTATTTACTGAGAGATTCCTACTTTACAGGTGTTAGCTATGGGCAGTTTGATCTGACTCGCATCCTTAGTATTATTCAGCCCTTGGAAAACGGCATCGCCTTTGCTCATAGTGGTCTTCATGCGGTGGAAGATTACCTGATTAGGCGCTATCAGATGTACATGCAGGTCTATTTTCACCCTGCCAGCCGTGCGATGGAAGTTCTCCTTCAAAATTTATTCAAGCGAGCCAAGGTGCTCTACCCTGAACATAAAGACTATTTTCGGATGACCTCACCCAATCTCATTCCATTCTTTGAGAGACGGTACGACCTTAACGATTACCTCCGCTTGGATGATGGGGTGATGAATGCTTATTTTCAACTGTGGATGACGAGCTCTGATAAGATATTAGCCGATTTGGCCAGCCGATTCATCAATCGCAAGGTCTTTAAGTCCGTTACTTTTGATGAAGAACACAAAGATCGTCTAGATGACTTACGAGAATGCCTTACTGCTGTTGGCTTTGATGCTGACTATTACAGTGCTGTGCACTACAACTTTGATTTGCCTTACGACATCTACCGTCCGACCGCGAAAAAACCTCGAACGGCGATTAGTATTATTGAGAAAAATGGGGCAATAGCAGAGCTGTCGACCTTGTCACCCTTGGTGTCTAGCTTAACGGGCTCAACACACGGCGATCGCCGATTCTATTTTCCAAAAGAGATGCTCAACACAGGTGATTTATTTAACCTTGATAAACAAGCCTTTCAACAGCAAATAAAAAACGGTCATTTCAATCCCAAAGACCGTTGACCACTGAGACTTTTGTGGTATAATAGAAAAGATGGTTATATTTTAATGTTCGCGGTAAACGCCTTACTCTAATCACTTTTTTGGTGCTGAGGCTTTAGTGCAACCCAACCGTTAACTGAACATTTTCCTTATTACTACAAAATCCTAGAAAGAGCCAAAAGTCATCTCATGAAAAAAACGTCCTTGTCTGAAATTTTTTATTTCATTTTAAGTATCGTCCTCATCGGTCTATTTGTCTTGATTTATCTTTTCCATCATCAAAAGCAAGCCCAGGCAGAATCCAGTCGTCCCAAAACGGTTCAAACTTCCAAAGCAGCATCTAAAAAAATTCCTAAAACAGATGCAGCCTTGGACGATTGGGTAAAGCGCCTCGAAGCACTTGAAAAAACGCCTAAGGCTGATCTGTTTGAGAAGTTGAAGGAAGATTATCAAACTCTGGAAGATAGTGAGAAGAAGACCGTCCTGGCTCAACGGTTAACAGAGCTAGAAGCTGAGATTACTCGTATTTCTGAGGCTGAGGAAGCAGTTGTTTTAGCTGAAACTTACGGTTATCAGTCTTACATTGCGGAAGCTCGTGCTCTGGTTGGTACGATAAAAACAGTAAGCAAGAAGGAAGAATTACAAGCAAGACTGAATGTTTTGTATGTTCCTCCGGTTCAGTCGGAGACGATAGCTGAAACGGCTACCGTCCCAATTCAGCCAGAACCAAGAACTGAGGCGGTCATTGTTCCCACTCAGCCAGTGGCACCGGCGGTTGAATCACCAACCAGTTCAGTTCAATCCACTGGGGCTCAAAGCAATGAAACGGCGACTTCAGAATAAGAGATAAAACTTTTGCCCAACAAGTGATTGCTGGGTGAGGTTAGGGCTTTCTCACCACAGTAAAAAACACTCCATGTTGCTAGTTTACTAGATGCAACAGGAGTGTTTTTTGAGCTTTGTTTTAAGGGGTAACTGTTAAGTTTTTTATTGTCAGATAAACTAAATCTCGTATCCCAACAAAATGCCGCCTTCTTCTGCATAAAAACTGCAGAGACCGCTGGTTGGAATAGACTGGATGGTTGCGTTAGGGAACTTTGCTGTCAGTCCTTCTGTGATTTGTTCACAAATTTTGTCGTTATTACGGTGGGAAATCATAACTCTGCCACCTTTGTAGCCAGCTTTAACCATTTCCTCAATAACTGCTGTAACAGCTTTCTTTTGCCCGCGAGCTTTTTGGAGCAATTCCAAGGTCCCTTCGTCGCTGGCTTGACCGACCATGCGGATATTGAGCAAACCCACGACTGTTCCAACGAGTTTGCTCAAGCGCCCGTTTTTAACGAGATTATCAACTTTAGCAAGAGCAAAAGCCAGTTTGGTGCTACGGTGATAGGTTTTTAGTTCAGCTACAACGTCTTCAAAACCAAGACCGCTTGCAATCAAGTCGTTTAGCTTTAGGGCTAGCAGATCTTGCTCACCACCAGCCGATAAGGAATCAAAAATGTGAACCTGTGCCTCTGGGTGCTCTTCAAGGTACATCTCCGAACCTAGGCGAGCACTGTTATTGCTTCCAGACAAGGTTCCTGTGATAGTAATAATGATGGCTTTGCTGGCCCCCTCAAGCGCTTGACGGTAAGCCTCAGGGCTAGGGCAGGCTGATTTTGAAGCTGTTGGTGTGGCATACATCAATGCCATCATCTGATCAGTATCAAGCCCAGCATCATCCACAAAAATTTGCTCACCAACCTGGATGGTCAGCGGAACATTGACAAATTGGACTCCTGTCGCTAAATTTGGCAATTCTCTAAAGTTACATCCTGAATCAACAATGATTTTCCATGTCATCACTTTTCCTCCAACTGTTCATAACTTGACAAATGTTGTCGTCTTTACTACAATTATACCATAAGAGAGAGCGGTTTTCAGGCTTAGAAAATCGGCTGTCACACAAAGAAAGAAACTGTCATGCCTGAAAAAATTCTGTCCCAAAATTCCTTGAATAATCTCAAGCAAGCAAATTTAGAGGCCAAGCAAGTCACCAGAGAAGCACTGGAGACGGCTTTATTGTGCTTATTGGAGAAAAAACCGATTGCACAAATCACCGTCTCAGAGCTCGTTGTTAGGGCGGGTGTGTCGCGCAATGCCTTCTACCGCCATTACAAGAATAAAGAGGAGATTTTTTCAAAGCTGCTTTCCAGAACCCTGCATGGGATTTTTCGGGGGCTGAGTCAGTTTGATCTTAAAACACAGGTTGTTCAAGCCTGGTCTTATCTACTCAATGAAGCCAAGAGCCATGTCCAGATTTTTCACTTAGCCTTCCAGCAGCAGTTTCAACAGTTGCTGACTAGTGCAGTTGCCAAACGCTTCAGAGCCTACCAACGCCTGTGTCGGAAAAAGTGTTCCAGTTACACCACATCATTTTTCAGCAATGCCATTATCGCGATGCTGGGTAAATGGATTGCTGATGGCATGGTTGTTTCAGTTGAAGAAATGGCTAATATGGGACTACCTCTTTTGCCACAATAAGAAAAATCAGCTCTTTGGCTGATTTTTTCTTATATTGATTGATAAAGTCGACGAAGTAGGAAACCTCCTGCCAAAGCATGAATAAAATATCCCACCCTAATAGAACTGAAACTGTAATAGCGAAAGAGTGCCAAGTAGTCTAATGGCGTGACATTAAGCAAGTCACCAAATGTAACGACCCAAAGCAAGAGAATAACAAAGACAATCGAGGCGACTAGAAGCAGAAAGCGCCGTTTCAGGTAGTCAGCTAAGGCCAAAAGTACGAGGAAAGCCACAAAGACATACCAATAGCGCAGGGCTAGCTCCCAGCCAGCAAAAACTCTGTCGCGTTCTTCCTCGCCGAAAGGACCACCTAAGGTTAGAAAGTCATAAACCTGCAACCAAGGGAGAAGGAAGCTCAGTAGGTAACAGAGGAGAGGGAAATGAGCCTTTGTCATCATATTTTCCTTTCTTAATAAACGGCAAAAAATGACTCTAACCACAGGATAAAGTTGTCCATCGGAACCACCTCCTACGACTCGTTGTATTCGCTTTCGCTTTATCGAATTTTCTTTTTTTGTAAAGCAAAAGCGATAAACGTTTATCAGGTTTATCGCCATCTCCAATCAGTGATTTAATAACCTTTTTTTAGTGCCCAGCGGTCAATGGCTTGGGCCACACCAGCCTCATCGTTTGTTCCAGTCACATATTTTGCCAGCGCCTTAACATGGTCTGGGCTATTGCCCATGGCGACACTGTAGCCGGCATAACTAAGCATTTCGAGGTCGTTGTTGGCATCGCCTAAGGCCATAACTTCTTCGGGAGCATAGCCGAGCTTGTCAGCTAGTTTGGCTAGGGCAGTTGCCTTGGTTGCTCCTTTAGGCATGGTTTCAAAGATATAGTGTTGACTACGAACGGTGCTAAATCGTTCTGACAAGACAGCTTCGTAAGTTTCTTGGAAAGGATCTAAATCAGCTGCCTCACCAACAATCATAGCTTCAAAGTAGGTCACATCCTTGCTCAGCAATTCCTCCAAACTAACACAAACTGGCTCTGTAAACACCAAGCCAGCATCCCAAGTGATAATCGGTAAGGGCTCGTCTGCTACGACGTAATAGTTATCCGTATCAAAGGCAGTCAATTGAACTCCTGGAACGTCCTGCTGAAGACGATAGAGGTAGGTTAGCTCCTCAGGAGTTAAATGAAAGTCATCAACCAGTTCCCAGTCTTGTCGTTTATGGGTGGAACAGCCGTTGTTGACAATGACATAGTCGTCTGGAGAAACGTCAAGCTGTTCAAAGAAAGGCTTAACCCCAACCAAAGGGCGTCCTGTACAGATAACGACCTTGATGCCAGCTTCGGTTGCCTCTTTTAGTGCTCGGATGTTTTCTTGTGGCAGTTGCTTTTGGCTATCGAGCAAGGTGCCATCCATGTCAATAGCAATCAGTTTAACAGTCATATCAATCTCCTTTATACTATGTCATCAGTTGAGGGGGTGTCAACGTAGTAAGACGAGCTGTCGGCTTGCCATTTGGATTTTGGCAGATGCCAACCTCGTTTATAACCAAGCATCCGTAAGGTCACAATTAATACCGCTAAAAGGTAGTAACCGAAGTCGTTGTTAACAACTCTGAAATGAATCAAGATAGCAGCTAAAATTGACCAGCCAGCATAGACCTCAGCTTGCAATACGGCTGGTTTACGTCCAGCTAACATATCGCGGATAATACCGCCTCCTGCTCCTGTTAAAACAGCCGCCACGATAACCGCACTCAATGACCACCCTTGATTTTGGGCATGCAAGGCGCCTTTTATCGAAAACGCTGCTAGACCAATCGCATCTGCAACTACATCTGCCCGCTTCCAATGCTTGTCGACCAGATGAGGCAGGAAAAAAAGAAGCAGGATCACGATCATGGCAATGTGAAATTCGACATCCTGCCCCCAGAGCGTAGACATTGGCAAACCGATGAGCAAGTTTCTGACAGCACCTCCCCCAAAAGCTGTAACAAATCCGAGAATAAACACGCCAAGAATATCAAATTCTTCTTCCATAGCCACGATAGCCCCTGAGATGGCAAAAGCTACCGTCCCGATAATGTTTAAGATGCCCCAAACGTCCATAGACTCTCCTTGTCTTCGTTTTCTCTAGTTTACCATGAAACTACTGAAAACGCTACATTGAAATCAGTTTTTTCGAAACTATCGCCAAATAGTTAAAAAGCCGTCCCTGCATTTCAGACAAGTTAACAGAGAGACGGCTTTTAAGATGAACAAAACGACCTAGTCAATCCTGAACTTAGTGCCTTTTAAGGTGCGGTTGAGGGTCATTTTCCAGGCTGTTCCTGTAACGGTAATTTGCTTATCCTCCAAATTAACCTGAACAGCATCGACAGTTTTCAACGCCAGCAGTTTTTCGGTGACGGTATTGACACAGCCTTGGCATTTGAGACCTGAGATGGGATATGTTTTTTCCATAATTTCCTCCTTGTGTCTGTATTAGCAGACTATCTTTTGAATGATCAGTATTAACAGTTTAGGTAAGGTTGTGTCTTAACTAGCTTGTCGCCTGAGCCGTAGTGTATTTGTCAGAACAGATACCGAGCTCAAGCTCATGGCAAGACCTGCCAGCATTGGATTAAGAAGCGGTCCACCAAAGAAGTGGAGCACGCCCATCGCTACTGGAATGGCTAAGATATTATAAATAAAGGCTAGAAAGAGATTTTGTTTGATGGCTCGCAGGGTCAAACGACTGATGGCAAAGACTTTGAGCAAGCCCGCTAAATCAGCGGTCATCAAGACGATATCTGCTGCTTCAATGGCAATATCTGCCCCAGCTCCGATGGCGATACCGACATCGGCTAGGGTTAAAGCAGGGGCATCATTGATTCCATCGCCCACCATAGCAACCCGTCGCCCTTTTGCTTGTAAACTGGCCACAACACTGGCTTTATCCTGAGGTAGCACCTGACTAATGACATCCGTTATGCCCAGTTTTTTGGCAATAGCTGACGCTGTTTTCTCGTGGTCACCGGTCAGCATGACAACAGCGTAGCCTGCGGATTGGAGTTGCTTGACGGTGGATAAGGCTTCTGGACGGATGGGATCTGCGACTGTTAGTAATCCCCACAAGATTCCGTCAACTGCTAGAAAAATCGGTGTTTGCCCTGCTTCAGTTGCCTGCGATAGGTCATTTAAGGCTGCTGTTATCGCGACCCCTCTTTCCGTCATCAATCGCTCATTTCCCAACAATATCTCCTGCTCTGCGATTTTACCAGATAACCCATAGCCTGATAGGGTCTCTAACTCATCTACTGGTAATAGGTCAAGCCCCTGAGTCTCTGCTTCAGCAAGTACTGCCTGGCTCAAGGGGTGCTGGGAGAGTCTCTCTAAAGATGCAGCCAGTTGTAAGATTTCTTCCTGAGTGTTATGATAGGTCCTAGTCGCCATGAGGTGAGGGCTGCCGAGGGTCAGAGTTCCTGTCTTGTCGAACACAATCGTGTCGACCTGATGAGCTAGTTCCAGCATGTCCCCTCGTTTGTAGAGGACGCCCTGCTCTGCTGCCAGTCCTGTGCCTACCATGATAGCGGTCGGGGTGGCCAATCCCAGAGCACAAGGACAGGCGATGACCAGAACCGCAAGGGCGGTTGTTAGGGCAAAAGCAAAAGATTGCCCCATCACAACCCACCAAAAGAAACCAGTCAGCACGGCAAGGAGCATCACCACTGGAACAAAGAGACGTGACACTTGGTCAGCCAGTTTAGCAATGGGAGGCTTGCTGCTTTGCGCTTCCTCCACTAAGGTAATAATCTGTGAGAGGAGGGTCCCAGAACCGATTTTTTCTGCTCGGTAGCGTAGACTGCCTTGTCCATTGACACTACCTGCATAAACAGGAGAACCGATTATCTTTTCAACAGGCAAGGATTCGCCGGTCAGCAGGCTTTCATCAATACTTGATTGTCCCCAGATGACTTGACCGTCGACGGCTACTTTTTCCCCAGCGGTTAATTCAAGCTCGTCCCCGATAACAATCTCTTCAATAGGAAGCCGATAAGCCTTACCGTTGCGAGTGACTGTTGCTTCCTTAGCAGATAACCGAAGAAGCTTTTTCAAGGCTTGGGAGGTTCGTCCTTTGGACAAGGTTTCAAGGTATTTGCCAAAGGTCATCAGTGTCAAAATAACCGCAACTGACTCAAAATAGAGGTGGTGCACATGGTGCACATGCCCCAGCAAGACATGATAAGCGTTGTAAAAACTGTAAATGAGCGCGGATAAGGTCGCCACCGCTACCAAGCTATCCATGTTAGGATGACCTGTCCTCAATGCCCTAAATCCTCGTTTAAAAAACAAGCGTGACACCCAGACAACAGGCAAGGTCAGGATGACATTGACCGCTAGATAAGCCAGAGGTGCCCGATTAGGTGCTAAAGCAGTTGGAACAGGCAAACCAATCATGCTACCCATGGTCAGATAAAACAGTGGCAGAGTGAAGAGGCTAGACCAAAACAGACGCTGTTTTAATTCGCTTAACTCGAGGTCTTCTCGCGCATCCTGAGAAAGACTGAGCTTGTCATCGTAAACCTGCCCTTGATAGCCAGCTTCAGCAATGGTCGCTAAAATCTTTTCTTCAGTTAAGCTGGTGTCTCGCGTGACCGTCAATTTTTCTGTTGCTAGATTGACCGTCGCTTCACTCACTCCTGCTAGCTTAGAGACCGCCTCTTCGATGGTTCCAGCACAGGATGTGCAGGTCATGCCAGAAATTAAAAATGTTTGTTTAACCATGTTGTACCTCCTTTTCGCAAGTGCATTGACTAGGCAGGCAGTTACATGGGACGATGTCAACCACCTGCTCTTTTTTGGAGCATAGCAGATCCTCAACCGCTGCTATATCGCTTGCTGTCATGGGCAAATCTGTTAAGATCGATAGGAACAGAGGCAAATGCTTACGTTGGCAGATTTTGTCAAATGCTTGACGCACCTCCTCCTGATAGCTCGCCTCCTCTGCCAAAATGGGAGAATAGATATAATGGCGTCCGTGACGCTCCGTCTGTAGAGCTCCCTTATCCACCAAACGTCCCAATAACGTCTTGATGGTTGAAGGGGACCAGTTGAATTTATCTTGCAGGCTAGTGATGATGGCTGAGCTAGGTAAAGCCCCCTGAGCCCAGACCACACGCATGACCTGCCATTCAGATGCTGAAAGTGACATAAGGAACTCCTTTTTGTTTACGTTTGTAGATATATTTTAGCATAAGCGAAAGACGCTGTCAAATAAAAATTTACAAATGTAGATATATCTATCGGTAAAAAAAATAAAAATAGACGACCCTGAGTTGGTCATCAGAATCGTCTGTTTTTATTTTTCAGTGAATTAGAAGTCTGCGACGTTGTGATAAACCTTTTGCACATCGTCATCGTTTTCCAGAGCATCAATCAATTTCTCAAAAGTCGCTAAATCCTCATCGGATAGAGTTACTTCGCTTTGAGGAATCATCTCAAGCTCAGTCACTTGAAATTCGCTAATACCTGCTGTACGAAGGGCCTCCAGACCCTTATGAAGGTCAGTTGGAGCAGTGTAGACAGTAATCATACCATCCTCAGCTTCGACATCATCAACTTCCACATCAGCCTCTAACAGCGTTTCGAAGATGCTGTCTGCATCATCACCGTTAAAGACGATGACCCCCTTCTTATCAAACATGAACGACACAGAGCCTGCTGCTCCCATGTTCCCGCCATTTTTACCGAAGGCTGTCCGGACATTAGCAGCCGTCCGATTCACATTGCTGGTCAAGGTATCCACGATAATCATTGATCCATTTGGACCAAAGCCTTCATAACGCCCTTCAACGAAAGTCTCATCAGTCTTACCTTTGGCCTTGTCAATCGCACGGTCGATGATGTGTTTAGGTACTTGGGCCTGCTTAGCTCGCTCGAGCACAAACCGAAGCGCTGCATTACTCTCCGGGTCTGGCTCTCCCTTTTTCGCGGCAACATAGATTTCAACACCAAACTTGGCATAAACTTTTGAGTTAGCGCCGTCTTTGGCTGTCTTTTTAGCGACAATGTTCATCCACTTACGTCCCATGGTAAGTCTCCTTTTATCTTTTTTGGAAAATAGCAGAGCTGTCCATCAGCTGACTACTTTAATTGCTCTACCATTATAGCACACAATGTCCTCTTGGTAAAATGCTTTTGTAAACTCTTGACTAAAAAATGATCATCTAAGCAAATACAAAAACCTACCCTCAGAGTAAGTTTTTGTGTTTATTTTACTGACCACTAGCACTGGAGCTGGCTTCTGGTTGTGTTTGGCTCACAGTTGGAAGAGTGTCTGTTGTTGTCTCGGTGGTCGTTTGGGTCGATGTTGATGAGACGTCTGTCGATGAACTAGATGAGGAACTACTTGAGCTGTAGTTAAACCATTGTTGCTGTGGGTAGTAACCATCTTTGTAGAGGAAACCACCGCTACGGTAGATGCCGCTAGGCATTTCCCAATCAGCTCCCGAATAATCATCTAGGTAGGTCATCATGGCACGGTACACCCGTTGGGCAATTCGCAAATCATTGCCGTAAAGAGGCGTTAATCTGTTTTTGTAACCTGTCCAGACAGCCATTGAGTAACGTGGGGTATAGCCGACAAACATCTCATCGGGAGCCATCAAGCCAACGCTGTCAGGTGTGACACCATACTCACCTTCAATAATCGCATACTCTTCGTCAGTGTAGTTTGATGTCCCAGACTTACCTGCCTGAACGAGCCCTGGGATGTAAGCCGTTGTCCCTGTTCCGCCTGTGTAGAGTACTGTTTTTAGCATGTCTGTCATCATGTAAGCCGTCACTTCTGACATTGCTCTCGTTTCTTCTGGGGTGTAGTCGATAACGCGACCATCACTAAATTCGATTTTATTGACATACTGGGGTTTGATGTAGGTGCCTCCGTTGGCAAAGGCAGCATAAGCTGCAGCCATGTTTTCACTACTTGCGCCGTATTGCTCGTCAACGACAGAAGTATTACTTGAAATGGCATTTGAATAATACAGCTCAGGGTAGTTGATGCCGATTTGACTGAGGAAGGTTTTGGCACGCTCAAGTCCGACAGCTTCTAAGGTTCGAACAGCAGGCACATTTCGTGACATCTGGATAGCACGTTGAACAGGCATCCAGCCATAGTGCAATTTGTCCCAGTTGTTGAGCTCGGTTGTGGTACCTGGCCAATTATAAACAGAGTCGTTTAGCTGATGAGCAGTTGTATGGTAAATATCGTACTCAAAAGCTGGTGCGTAGTCCGTAATTGGTTTCATGGTTGACCCCCAGTCGCGGTCAGTCATGACCGCTTGGTTAGTACCAAACGATGTGTTCGGGTCTTGGAGGCGGCTACCTAACTGGGCGATGACCTTACCATTTGTAACATCCATAAGGGTTGAGGCAACTTGGAAGTCGTTGTCTGGGAAATAGACGTATTCGTCAGTATTGTAGATATCCCACAAGTGTTGTTGAATCGCCTGATCGACGTTAGTATGAACTTTTAATCCTGAAGTAAAAATATCACTGCCAGTTTTTTCTTGCACCTCCTCAATAACTTGCTTTAGGTAGTTATCGAGATATGGCGCATAGCTTGGTCGATCAGACAAGGGGAGTAGCCCATCTGCTATAGGGGTTGCAACTGCTTGGTCGTATTCCTCCTGGGTGATGTGCTCGTAGCGAAGCATTTGTCCCAAAACGATGTTGCGACGTTCTTGTGCAGCTTCAGGGTTGACATAAGGGTTGTATTGGCTCGGTGCTTGGGGAATACCAGCCAATAAGGCAACCTGCGCGGTGGTCAAGTCTTTTAAGTCTTTGCCAAAATAAGCTTTGGAAGCCGTCAGCATTCCATAGTTACCGTTACCCATGAAAACCTTATTGACATAAAAGGTCAAAATCTCTTGTTTGGTGTACTGTTTTTCCATCTGAAGAGATAGCCAGACTTCCTGGATTTTACGCTTTATGGTCTGGTCAGAGCTTTCGGTTGAGAAATAAGCTAACTTAATCAACTGCTGATCGAGCGTTGACCCCCCTTGCAAACTATCGTTGTTAAGGTTATGCCAGATAGAGCCTAAAATACGGTAAACATCGACACCGCGATGCTTGAAGAAACGATGATCTTCGATGGCAGTCACCGCATTGACCAAGTTTAAGGGGATATTATCCGCAGTAACACTTTCACGCTTTTCAGCACCCAAGTCAGCAATCAACTGCCCTTGGTTATCAAACACCAGACTGGAAGAAGTAACTTGTAAGTGTTCCTCGTCTAGTTTAGGTGCGGTACTGGCATAGTAAGCAAAGACTAGACTGCCCAGTATAGTACCTAGAATTGTCAATATCAGACCGATACCCGCGAGATATTTTAAAGATTTTATAAGTGTCGGTTTAATAGTCATCACCGCCTAACAAATTTTTTTCTATAATGTCCAAATAGGGAATTTGAGGAAAGGCACCTTGCTCTATGGGATAGCCATGTTTTTTGATATAATCAAGGGGCATTGACTTTTGTCCCTTAACCTCTGTATAAAAGGCAATCAAACTCTTGGCAGGTAAGAGGAAGGTTTGCTGGCTTATTGAAAAATGAAGAAGGACAAAGCAGATGCCCTGCTGCTCAAGAACATGAGCCATGTGGTCAATCTGGTGTTGATGAAAGTTTTTGAGAGGAAAACTGTTCTTTTGCCTTGTTTCCTTGGCCTCAAAATCAATGTAGTACCCTCGATAGACACCGGAGTAGTCGGTTGTTGATGCATGCCTAAAATAAGCCTCCACAATCTTAGCTCGGCTACGGCGTGGGTAATCAACCTTGACAATCTGAACAGGCGTCGGTTTTTTATGAATAACAGCAAGACCTCTTGACAAATAATAGTCATTTGTGGCGTTGATTGCTGTTTCAAAGGACATGCCTCGATTGGCAAAATCAGTAACCTGGGTCTCCGTTTTGTTACTAATGAGGCGCCGGTTGAGTTTATTTGGGTAATTAACCATGAGCCTCCTCTTTCCTAAATTAGCTTTTGGACAATATAAAGCACTCTTATTATACCATAAAAATAAAAAGGAGAAAAATATATGACTGCATTTCTTGTTGTGGGCTACAAAACCATGGACCTAAACATTTTTTCGGACAAGGATCCTAAGGTCAACATCATCAAAAAAGCGATAAAAAAAGACTTGATTCAGCTCTTTGAAGATGGTGTGAATTGGCTGATTTTTCAAGGGAATTTAGGGTTTGAAAGCTGGTGTTTAGAGGTGGCTTTAGAGCTGAAACAAGAGTACGATGTGCAGTTGGCTTGCATTTTTTCTTTTGCCGATCACGGGCAATCTTGGTCAGAGAGCAATCAGATGATTTTAGCTAAATTTCGGCAGCTAGATTATGTTAACCATAGCTTTGCTAGCTATAGTCAGCCGAGCCAGCTTAGTCAACACCAAGATTTCCTCCTTAACAACAGCCAAGGGGTCTATCTGTTTTACGATTCAGAACATGAGACCAAGCTCCGCTATTTTGTTAAAGTAGTAAAAGAACGAGCAGGCTATGACATCAAACAGCTCGATTTTGAGCGCTTAAATGAACTTGCCCAAGAGGAGTCCTAAAAAATCCAGTGTTTTCCCTTGCTTTTTATGGGTAAATCCTGTAACATATAAACTGAGCTTTTAGCGATAAACAATAGTGTGGAGAGAGTAAATGGCAAGAATTATTTATAGTCCTAAGGATATTTTTGAGCAAGAGTTCAAAGTCACCATGCGGGGGTTTGATAAGGCCGAAGTTGATGAATTTTTAGACAATGTTATTAATGATTACGAGCTATTTTTAGCTGAAATTGACAGTTTGAAGAAAGAAAATACCCGCCTCAAGGCAAAATTAAAAGAGGTAATGGATCAACAAGAGGCTAATACTGCGCCTTACACACCACCATTAGTAACACCTGACCACCCTATGTACAGTGAACCTGAGACATTTACGCCAACTTCTGCCAGCAACTTTGATATTTTAAAACGCATTAGCCGTCTGGAAAGAGAAGTTTTTGGAAAACAAATCCAAGAATAGGCTCATGCTGTGCAATTTTTGGATAATCGCGTAGCAGAGATTGCTATGAGGAAAGTCCATGCTAGCACTGGCTGTGATGCCAGTAGTGTTTGTGCTAGACGAACCAATAAGTCTAGGGACGCAGCTTGCTGCGTTACGGCGGTTAAACAGGCTAAGTCCTCTAGGATATGCCTCAGTAGACCTGAAAAGTGCCACAGTGACGCAGTTTTCATGGAAACGTGAAAAATGGAACGCGGTAAACCCCTCAAGCTAGCAACCCAAATTTTGGTCGGGGCATGGGATGGCTGGAAACGAACGGACCATCTCAACTGTTGCTCAGCAACAGGAGACAGATGATTATACAGAGGAAGAATAACCTAGTTCTCCCTTGGACAAAACATGGCTTATAGAAAATTGCATAATAGGTAGGCTAGCGTTTGCTAGCTTTTGTTTTAGAAAGATGATGCTAATAATAGCAGGTAAATAAGTGTCTCACAGTTTTTTCTGTTTAATCGTCATTCAGAAAGGAAAATCATGAAACAGAACTTTAATTTAGTGGCAACAGCAGCTGCTGGACTAGAGGCCGTAGTAGGGAAAGAAATCAGGGCTCTAGGACTAGATTGTCAAGTGGAAAATGGTAAGGTAAAATTTCAAGGAAGCGTTCGCGACATTGCTCTAACCAACCTGTGGTTGCGAGCTGCTGACCGCATCAAGATTATCGTCGGAGAATTTCCCGCCAAAACCTTTGAAGAGCTCTTTCAGGGCGTCTTTGCCTTAGACTGGGAAAATTACCTGCCTCTGGGCTGTGCCTTTCCTGTCAGCAAGGCTAAATGCGTTAAGAGCCAGCTACATAACGAACCCAGTGTTCAGGCCATCACTAAAAAAGCCATTGTCAAAAAACTGCAGAAACACTACCATCGCCCTGAGGGTGTTCCGCTGATGGAGAATGGTCCAGAATTCAAGATTGAAATTTCCCTCTTGAAAGACCGCGCAACAGTGATGATTGATACCACAGGTTCTAGCCTCTTCAAACGTGGCTATCGGACTGAAAAAGGAGGAGCTCCAATCAAGGAAAACATGGCAGCAGCTATCATGATGCTGACAAACTGGTTTCCTGACAAACCGCTCGTTGACATCACCTGTGGATCGGGCACCTTTTGTATAGAGGCGGCAATGATTGGTTGCAATATTGCCCCAGGCTTTAACCGTGATTTTGCCTTCGAAGCCTGGCCTTGGGTTGATAAAACTATAGTGGCTGAGGTTCGGGCTGACGCCGATAGCAGAGCAAACTATGAGGCGCCGCTGGATATCTCAGGTTTCGATATTGACCAGCGTATGGTGGAGATTGCCAAGAAAAATGCCGCAGAAGCTGGGTTAGGTCATGTGATTACCTTCAAGCAGATGCGGTTGCAGGACTTCCGCACGGATAAAATCAATGGCGTAATCGTGTCAAACCCGCCTTATGGGGAGCGGTTGTTAGATGACAAAGCCATTCAGATTTTGTATAATGAAATGGGGCAAACCCTAGCACCACTCAAAACATGGAGTAAATTCATCCTAACCAGTGATGAACATTTTGAAAAGAGCTATGGCCAAACGGCTGACAAAAAGCGTAAACTCTACAACGGCACTCTCCGAGTAGATCTCTATCAGTTTTATGGTGAGCGTGTCAAAAGAGCAGATAACATCAGGAGGTCAAAAAACGATGTCTAAAGAAAATACCCCAAACCAACCTCTAAATGAACAAAATCTTGATTTTGAACAGGCAAGAGAGATGACTGTTGAAGAAGCCGTCCAAAAAGAAGCCGATTTGGCTGCTGGTGTGACAGCCGAGGACAGTGTCCTAGATAAGTACATCAAAAAAAATCGCGACAAAATTGGTGAGCAAAAATTTGCGAACAAGGATAACATGAAGAACTTGTCTGACATGGATACCTCGTCTCTTGATAATTTTATCGAAAAACAGCGTCAGGAACTGGAAACACAGGTGGGCTCTGAGGAAGTAGCCGCTTCAAAACAACCAGAAGGCTTTGATCAGATTATTGCGCCTGTGGCACCTGTGACTGACGATCTTAGTAAGGTTGCTGAGATTGAAACCTTTTACGGAGATGATTTTACAGCAACGCCTCATCGACCAAAACGTAAAGGATGGATTATCGGCAGCTTAGCTGCGCTTTTCCTGGGAATTATCGGTTTGGCTTATGGGCTTAACCAGTTCAATAAGCAGGCGACTACAAACATGTCGTCTAGCCAAACATCAACCAGCAAAAGTAGTTCTACAGCAACATCTTCTGCTAAGCCAGCAGACGTTAAGGCTTTTGACGACCTTTACAAAACATTTTTTGCCGATGACGCTCTTACAAAACCTAAAAACAGCGAGTTTGACAATATCACTGCTTTAGAGGATGCCTTGAAAACCTTGGAGGGAACGAGTGACTACGAGGCGGCCAAGGCAAAAGTTGACAGCTTGAAAAAAGCTATTACAGCGATTACCCCTGTGAACGAGCAGTTTGAAACGCCAGCTATTGTGAATGGTGAGAAAGTTGAAGCTAAAGTAAAAGAAGGAGCAAGCTTTGACCACTTGACCGCATCCGTTTTAAATACAGGAAAAGCTAATCTTGATACGCTCTTGCAAGGCGTTATCACTGAAGCAAAAGGCTTGGCGAACTCTGGCACAACTCCGAGCACCACTGCCCAACAAGACAAGTCAACAACTCCTGACACAGCAATTCCAGATGTTAGTGATGCAAAAGCAAGCAAGTCGAGCGAACCAACTGTACCGCTTCAGCGAGAGCTCAGCCGTGTACCATACAACCAAGCAGTGATTGCTGATTCATCAAATCCTGCATGGGCATTTAACGATGGTGTGCTAGAAGAGATTCTCCGCGTCTCTCGTGAACGTGGCTACTTTACAGGGGATAATTATATCCTTGAACCTGTAAATATTATCAATGGCAATGGTTACTACAACCTCTTCAAATCAGACGGGACCTACCTCTTCTCTATCAATGCTAAGACAGGGTACTTCGTCGGAAATGGTGCAGGACATGCAGATGCTCTGGATTATTAGGGATTAAATAGTTTGAAAATAAAAACTCCCACCTGTATCAATTTTTTCAGATACAGGTGGGAATTTTATTTAGCTGATGTTCTTATTCATAAAAGATTAGATGCTTTAGAGATGGTTTTGGCAGTTAGCTATTCAGCAATGGACGGTGAGCGAGTCTTTATCAGTAATACTCCTGAATGGAAGACTTGGGTTCTGGACGTTGTCAGATCATGTGTCTTCTAAACTCTCTTTCAAAAAGTCATGTTGATGCTGTTTTTCTGCTGGGCGTCACGCCACACAGTAAGACAATAATTTACAGATACTTACTGGTTTCTTTAATGCTCAGTTTTGCCAATTGTTCTTGCTGGTCATTGATAAACTGTCTAACCCAATCGGGATTGGGTTTTGAGAAATCGCGTAATGCCCAACCAATGGTTTTATTGATAAAAAATTCTTCACTGCCTAAGTTATTCTGAATAATTGTTGCCAATTAATGTTGTATTGGTTTTTTCTTTACGCAAGAGTTGATGATCAATCGCTAGCCTACGTAACCACATATTGTCTGAAAGACTCCAATCAAGCAATGTTTTTTCGACTTCGGGATAGCGCAAAGCAATTGCACCTACAATGATATCCAAGCCATCAATCGTATCCCACCACGATTTATCGATAGCAAGATGCTTGATGTTCTCGACATCTGTGGGAGTGAGTTGGTGCTTCATCGTTGTCAGATAATCCATTGCGACATATTGCAATTCACGATAGGGAGACTGTCAGCAAGCCTTTATAAAATTCCAATCAACAGTCTGGTTTTTAGCGGTTTTGAAAAAGGATTGCTGTATCTTTTTTCGCTCAGGTGCAGGAACTCCCAGATACAAAAACTGATCACGCATATAGGCGCTCATTTTTTCAGCTTTCTTGGTGTCAGCAAGTTTTTTTAGTTCAGAATAGAGTTGGTTGAACACTGAGGAATTCTCCTTTTGGCAGTAAAAGTCAGGCTAACCAAGTGACGTCCAACGAATGACAGCATTTAAGCTTATCGTCCTGCTCTAGTTTGTGACAGGTTGTCGTTCAAAGGCATCGCTTGAAATGCCTTGCTCCAAAATCAATTTTGCCCATTCTTTAGCAGAATGAAGGCTATGGTCTTTGTAGTTGCCACAGGACTCGATCGTGGTGCCTGGGACGTCTTCCCAAGTTATCTGCTCTGCTATTTCTCTCAAACTATCGGTAATCACACGAGCAATCTCTTCAGCAGTCGGTTGCCCCCACATGATCATGTGGAAACCGGTTCGACAACCAAAAGGCGAGCAGTCAATCATACCATCAACTCGCTGGCGGATGAGTTTAGCCAGCAGGTGTTCAATCGTATGCAAACCTGCCGTGTCCATGGCATTGTGGTTGGGTTGAATGAGGCGGATATCAAAGTTGGTGATGACATCACCTTTTGGACCATATTCTTCCGAAATTAGGCGGACATAAGGCGCTTTTACGATGGTGTGGTCAAGTTCAAAGCTTTCTACAGTAACGTTTTTGGTCATGGTATTCTCCTTAGTTTTAGTGTTCTTCTATGATACCATATTTTGTCAGCGGTTTACATTTTTAGATTGAGAATTTTCAAGTTTTGTGCTATACTGGTAAATGGTTTCAGTAATGAAATCTAATTTTATGTTGAGGTGAAATAATGGAGACAATTATACCTGCCATTGTTGCTTCCCTCATCGGATTTGTGATTGGCTATGTTTTAATCAACGCCCGACTGAAGTCGGCTAAAGAAAAGGCAGAGCTAACTCTTTTGAATGCTGAGCAAGAAGCCGTAAATTTGCGTGGTCAAGCAGAACGTGATGCAGACCATATCAGACAAACAGCTGAGCGCGAAGGCAAGGCCAAGACCAAGGAACTCTTGATTGAGGCTAAAGAAGAGGCTAGACGATACCGTGAAGAAATTGTAGAAGAATTCAAATCAGACCGCCAAGAGTTGAAACAAATGGAAGTTCGATTGACCGATCGTGCTGTCACTCTTGACCGCAAAGACGAGAATCTTTCCAGTAAAGAACAGGCTTTAGATGCCAAAGAGCAGAGCCTGTCAGATCGTTCTAGACATATTGATGAGCGTGAGCAAAAAATTGGTGAATTAGAGGCGCAAAAAGCCCAAGAACTTGAAAAAATTGCTAATTTAACACAGGATGAAGCAAAAAGCATCATTTTAGCGGATACCGAAGCTGGATTGACCCATGACATTGCCACTCGTATTCGAGAGGCTGAGCGTGAGGTACGTGATCGCGCAGACAAAACAGCCAAAGAATTGCTAGCGCAGGCGATGCAGCGCTTGGCTGGGGAGTTCGTGACGGAGCAGACCATCACAACGGTTCATCTGCCAGATGATAACATGAAAGGACGGATTATCGGTCGTGAGGGACGTAACATCAGAACGTTAGAGAGCTTGACGGGGATTGACATCATTATCGATGACACTCCTGAAGTCGTTGTCCTCTCTGGTTTTGACCCCATTCGTCGTGAGATTGCTCGGATTACACTGGAACAGCTGATTAAGGACGGTCGCATTCACCCAGCTCGTATTGAGGAGTTGGTAGAAAAAAATCGTCAGGAACTCGATAACCGTATCCGCGAATATGGTGAGGCAGCTGCTTATGAGACTGGAGCCCCTAACCTGCACCCTGATTTGATTAAGATTATGGGACGCTTGCATTTCCGTACCTCTTATGGGCAAAATGTCCTCCGTCATTCGATTGAGGTTGGTAAACTAGCAGGAATTCTCGCCAGCGAAATGGGTGAAAATGTCGCCCTTGCACGTCGTGCAGGCTTTTTGCATGATATGGGCAAAGCCATTGACCGTGAGGTGGAAGGTAGCCACGTGGAAATCGGTACAGAATTTGCTCGCAAATACAAGGAGCATCCTGTGGTTGTTAACACGATCGCCAGTCACCACGGCGATGTTGAACCCGAGAGTGTCATTGCTGTGCTTGTTGCTGCAGCGGATGCCCTCAGCTCAGCCCGACCAGGTGCTCGCAATGAGTCTATCGAAAACTACATCAAGCGCCTCCGTGACTTGGAAGAGATTGCTTCTAGCTTTGATGGGGTACAGACAAGCTTCGCCCTTCAAGCAGGGCGTGAGATTCGGATTATGGTGCAGCCAAAGAAAGTATCTGATGATCAGGTAACGATTCTTGCCCACAAGGTTCGTCGCAAGATTGAGGACAATCTCGATTACCCAGGCAATATCAAAGTGACGGTTATTCGTGAATTGCGCGCCATTGATTACGCTAAATAGTCAAAAAAAGGCTCTTTGTCAACTGTAGTGGGTTGACCCACTTAACACCGAGAGAGGACAGTTCTTGTCTTCTCTCGTTT
>NZ_JBGTZA010000025.1:0-27149 GCF_041807805.1 Streptococcus sp. E29BA | reverse complement strand
ATGGAACTTTTTTTCTACACTCAAAAGGCTCTATAATCTCCATGGTGGATTTACCCACTACAGAAATTATAGAGCCATAAAAGTAAGGCGTTCCTCTGGACATTTCAACTGAAAGACAATCCTCAAACAGTGGATTGTCTTTTTCTATATCTGCGAAATTTATAGCGTCCTGATGATTGATAAGCAGGCATTTTGACGGTTTAAGACAAATCAGAAATCTTTTACGGTTGTCGTTTCTATCGGTTTTGAGCATTTTATACACTTAAACTAGCTCAAGCCCTTAGAAATGAGATTCTAAGAGCTTGAGCTATAGTCTGAACCTACCCTAAGCAGGTTATTTTCAGTCTTTTCGGCAAATTTTTAACTCGACAATAACAGGGATAGTTAAGAATAACTTGATCCTTGCTATTTTTCCATCATGCCAGCTTGGAGTTGATACATCTTATGGTAGGTTCCCTTTAGAGCTAGCAAGGTCTCATGGTCCCCACTCTCGATGATTCGACCTTTATCCAAGACATAGATGCAATTAGCGTCTTGAATCGTTGATAGGCGATGGGCAATAGCGATTGTTGTCCGTCCTTGACACATCTTAGCAAGAGAATTTTGAACGATTTGCTCCGTCTCGGAGTCAATATTGGCAGTTGCCTCATCGAGAATTAAAATCTTAGGTTGGCTGGCAACAGTCCTAGCAAAAGCTAACAGCTGGCGTTGACCTGTTGAAAAGGTTGCTCCACGCTCAGTGACAGGTTCACTATAGCCTGCTGGCAATTTACTGATAAACTGGTCAGCATCGACAAACTCTGCTGCAGCCCGAACCTCATCATCGCTGATTTCCTGATACATCCTGATATTAGACGAAATTGTCCCATGATAGAGAAAAGGGTCTTGGAGAACCAAACCGATGTTCCGACGTAAAGCCTCCTGACTGTACTGCCGAATATCGGTGCCATCAATCAACACACGCCCTGATTGAAACTCATAAAAACGCATGAGAACATTGATGATAGAGGACTTGCCTGATCCTGTCGCCCCAACAAATGCAATCGTTTCACCTTTATTGACCCGAAAGGATACCTTATCCAAAATCTGGTTCTTTCCATCATAGCTAAAAGAAACGTCTTCAAATACAATATCACCTGACTGGATGTCCTCAACTTCCCCCAGCTGAGCGGGCTCAAACACCTCCTGATCAATGAGGCTGAAGACACGACCAGCAGAAACCATAGAGGTTTGCAGGGTTGAAAAGTTCTGCGTTACTTCGATTAACGGATCAAAGAGACGGTTAATGTATTGGATAAAGGCATACATAAAACCTGCAGAAATCCCAAGTTTTTGCCAGTTAAAGCCAAAATAGGCCATCAACACCGCATAAGCAAGGAGTTTTAAGAGGGACATGGCAGGGCGTAAAAACAAACTATCCAAGGCTAATGACCGATTGACGTAGGTGAGATGTTCCTGATTGATCGCATCAAACTCATTCTGAAGACGTGCTTCCTGACTAAAGGCTTGAATAATGCGGATACCCTCAATACTTTCTGCCAGTTTGCTATTGATATCACTGAGTAAACTCCGCGTTTTAGCAATCACTGCAGTCGACTTCTTGCGGTAAAGATTAACCAAGATAAAAATCAAGGGCAAAAAGAGGGCAACCAGTCCAGTGAGCTTGACGTCCAAGGTCAACATGGTGTACAAGGTCACTGTAAAAATAAATACCGCCGAAACAAAACTTGCCAAAATACCTGAAAACATCTCGCTGATGCTCTCCGTATCGTTGGTAATTCGCGACACAATAAACCCAGCCGGGGTTTTATCAAAATACGACATTCCCAATTTTTCCATGGTCGCAAACGCATCTCGCCGAATATCACGCACCACACTATAAGACACCTTGGCAAAGAAAAAGTTACCAAAATACTGCAGCAAACTCTGCGCCATATAAAGGCCATAATAGCCAATCAAAAGGCTCAGCCCGTCTGTCGTCTGACCAGCGATATAGCCATCAATAAATCGACTAGCCACAAGGGGGATAAGACTTTTTACCACCGTTGTGGCCAATAGCAGAGCTAGGGAAAAAGTGGTTAGTAGACCATAAGGGGTCAAGTAGGTCATCAGCCGACGAAAGGTCGACCATAATTGAGCTTGTTTGGGCATTGACTACTCCTTTCAAAACATCATAACAAGCAAGAGACGAGCGCGGTCAAGGCAACCCAAAACCAAATGAGTGCCGTCTCTAAAAAATACTCGGTTCGGTCTATAGGTTACTAACGAGCTAAAAGCTTCACTGACTTACCATAGAGCACAGCAAACGAGCGCTCCCATCACGGCTAAACTAGGGCAGCCAGAACCGTAAGCCAGTCTATAACGTTTACAGGTGATCCTCGTTATGCCAGTGAATCAGATCCTATAAGAGCAAGGCTGCTGCTCAACCGATGAGCTTAATCTCCCATCTCCAGCTGTTGGCTAGCATAAGTTGTCGCATACCAACCTCCTGCTGCAACCAGCTCATCGTGACGACCCCGCTCAATGATGCGACCATCTTGCATCACTAAAATCAGATCCGCGTGGACAACTGCTGACAAGCGATGAGCAGTGATAATCGTCGTCTGCCCTTGACGCGTTTGCTTGAGGTTATCAATAATGGCATGCTCCGTCTTAGCGTCAACAGCTGATAGAGAATCATCTAAAATCAAAATATCAGGTGTCAAAATCATGGCACGACTCATGGCTAAACGTTGCTTTTGACCGCCAGATAAGGACACGCCACGTTCTCCAATGATGGTTTGGAACCCATCAGGCATACCCATCACATCATCATAAACATGGGACATTTTAGTTGCCTGTTCCACCTGTTCTTGGGATAGGCTCGGATTGCCAAAACGGACATTGTCCTCAATAGACATCGCAAAGAGCACTTGGTCTTGTGGCACATAACCCATCAGAGAGCGCAAATCAGACAAGCGGTAAGCCTTGATGTTATGACCGTTTAGACGAATCTCACCGTCTGTGACATCATACTCTCGTAACAGCAATTTTATTAAACTGGTTTTACCTGAGCCAGTTTGACCAACCAGTCCCAGCGTCTGCCCTTTTTCTAAACTAAAGTGGATATCACGCAACGTTTCCTCGTTATCATAAGCAAAATAATCCACCGCATAGTCCAGACGACCATTTTCAATAGCAGGTAAAGGATCAGTCGCTTCTACAACTGCTGAACGCTCGGATAGTAGGCTATTGATACGGTCATAAGAAACTGACCCACGCTGAATCATGTTAAACAGGAAACCAACAGCCATCAGTGGCCAGACCAGCATATCCAGATAAGTGATAAAGGCCACCAATTGACCGACACTCACCTGCCCAGAACGGACAAAGATTGAACCAACAAGGAGGATCAAAACATAGGAACTCCCCACAAAAAGCAAAACAACCGGATCCCACATGGCATCATAGAACATGGTTTTCATGTTTTTTTGGTAGGTCATCTGGTTGGTCTCTTGAAAGCTAGCCAGCTCTTGAGCCTGATAACCAAATGATTTGGTCACCTTGATCCCTGACACGCTCTCTTGAACCTTATTATTTAGGTCAGAAAAAGCAGCTTGAGAGGCTTGGAAACTGGTATGGGTACGTCGTCCGAGGAAACTGGTCGTCATCGCCATAAAAGGTAACGGAATGATAGCGACAAGCGTCATCTGCCAAGAAATGGTCACAAACATGGTCAACAGGGTCACCAAAGCTGTTATCGAGGCATCCACTGCCGACATGACCCCACCACCAGCCAAACGTGTCAAGGCGTTGATATCATTGGTCGCGTGAGCCATCAAATCACCTGTCCGATAGGTCTGGTAAAAGGATGGCGACATTTTGGTAAAGTGCTCAAACAGGCGCGACCTAATCAGTTGCCCTAAACGGCTAGAAGTCCCTAAAATATACATCCGCCAAATATAGCGAAGTACATACATCCCAAGTGCCGCTAAAAGGAGCCACAACAGGCTCCATAGCAGTTGCTGAGGGGTCAGTTGTTTGTTAGCAATACTGTCAATCACGCGCCCCATCATCATAGGAGGCACTAGGTTTAAGACAGATACCAGACTAAGCGCCACAATCCCTGTCAAGTAACGGCGTTTTTCTAACTTAAAAAACCACCATAAATCACGTACAATTTTCATGAATTCTCCTTTCTTTCTCCTAAAGGCCATCGCAGAGCTAAACAGCCCGCTCTCCTGTCATGAGTTAGCCCAAAAGAGGAGCAGTAACAAACAAATCAGCACCATAGCGGTGCTGAGGATGATAGGCTATTATACCACGTTTTCTGCACCATGTCTAGTTGACAAGGACTAAGGAAAACGTTTTTTCTGTTGAACATGGCCTGTTTGTCTGAAAAAGAGCAAACAAGTGGTTAGTCTATGTTAATGTGTTTGCTAGTGACATGGCGATAGGTCAGGTAGGCAAACAAACCACCCAACGTATTTGTCCAAAGGTCATCAAGCTCAAACACCCGATTGGCATCAATGAGAAGGTCCAAAACAATCTGTGTCAGCTCAATGCTCAAACTCAGGTAAAAAGCTAGTTTAATAGCGCGAGCCATTGAGCGCAAGCTCGGAAAAAGATGAAGCAAACCAAGAACCAGCGGATAGAGGAGAAAAATATTCATCACGTTTTGGCAGATAACCCAGACCAGCTGCCTAAAACTGTTTATCGCTTGCCAGCCCCAAAGGGTGTTGAAGGGGCGAAGTAAAACAACAACGCGACCGAAGTGCTGAATACCAGGGGTCTCCTCCAAGCCAAAGTTAGGTTGGGGCATGAAACAAATCACCGCAACAAAAATAGCATAAGCCAGTGTCGCCCCCTGAATCAGTCGACGACAGGTCATCCGCGCTCTCCTTTTTGCCGAATATTGAAGCCTTTCTGCTGAACGGCTGCTTTTTCTGGTCTAGCTGACGAGGTGCTTGCAGAGGTCTGACGTAATTTTTTTTGAAAAGCTGGCTTTGCCTGCTCTGAACGCTCCTCAAACCGCCTATCAATGCCTGATCTGCGGCGACGTGGTCGCCGACGACGATTTGGCTGTTGCTCCTCTTCAAACACAACCTGCCTTGGTTCCTTATTTTCTAAAATAAAATAAGCGCAACCAAAGTTGCAGTATTCTTTTAAATAGTCGTCTAAACGGCTGATAGCGGTCATGGTCTGTTTAGGGTTGTCCTCACGGTAAAAACCGCGCAACCGTAATTGCTCATTTCCCCAATCCCCAACAATGTAATCGTACTTGAGCAAAATCTCAGAAAAACGCTGGGTGAAACTCTCCGCATCAAAGGTTTCGCTCGTGCTCTTCACAATCGTAAAGACCACATCATCACTTTTGACTTGATTGTCAAAGCTAACAAAAACCGGTCCAGGATATTTGTTATAGTTATACATTTCGGGGGTAATATCTTTTCTCATCGCGACACTTTCCTATTCTTTTCTACCATTATATCATTTTTTAGAAAAATAGCAGAGCAAAAGATAGGAGACCTTGGGAGAGCTACTCTAGCTAGACTTGAAGTGCTAGATTTGACCAAAACGAAACAAGCTAGAACTCTTGTTCCAACCTGTTCAACCTTTTAAATCAATTCTTCTTGAGGTAGGCAATCGCATCTTGTACTGTCTTGACAGGGACGATGGTCATATCTGTCCCCAGTTCTTTGGCGGCTGAAAGAGCGTCTTCGTAATTACTCTTTAGGTTTGGAGCTGCTTGTTTTTCTTCAGCCGTCAGTTCCTTGGCAGAGACAAAGAAAATTTTTGCACCGATTTTATGGGCTGATGCTACTTTTTTATCAACCCCGCCAACCATACCAACTGTTCCGTCTGGTTCGATGGTACCAGTTCCAGCAATCACACGTCCCTTACGGAGGTCCTCATCAATCAGCTGGTCGTAGATGTCTAGTGTAAACATTAAACCTGCACTTGGACCACCGACGCCTGCTGTCGCAAAGTCAATAGGCACATCCGTTGACACTTCCGTATGGTCAACTAAACCAATACCAATCCCATTTTTCCCGTTTTTAAGCTTGATAATCTTGCCTTCGGCAGACAAGTTTTCTCCTTGACTGGTGTACTGAACAGTGACTTTATCACCTAAGGCTTGGCTACCGACGTAGTCGATCAATTCTTTTGAAGAGTTGAAGGTTTTACCGTTGATGCCAGTCACAGTATCTGCCAGATGCAGGATATCCTTAAACGTCGAGTCCTCATTGACATCCAAGACATAGACCCCTTTATAAGAAATAGTAACATCTTTACCTGCTAGTTTCAGGGCTTGGTGGATGGCTTCATTTTGAGACGTTTCCATGTAAAACTGGCTAATCCGCCAAAAATCTTCCTGGCTTTGTCCGCCAGTAGCTTCTTCTTCAGTGCTGACATCTGTAAATGGGGTCAACCAAGCGTAAAGCATCTGAGCGACTGTCGCACGACTGACTGTTACCGCAACAAAATTATAGGACCCATCATCGGTGTCTTCTTGGTCATTAACCGTCAGAACGGTCCGAATATCGTAAGCACCGCCAGGCATTTCCAAATAATAACCACCGATAGGGACAAAGACTGCATAAAATAGAGCGATTAAGGCTAGTGCAGGAACTAACCACCACTTATGCTTTTTTAGTTTTGCCATTGTTTTTCTCCATTTCTGTGATGATGTTGGCAGGAACGTAGCGGCTAATGTCCTGCTTAAAATGAATGAGCTCGCGCACTCGACTCGATGATAGATGACGATGCTCCGGTCGACTCAGCAAAAAAACAGTCTCTAGTTCTGGTGCCAATTGGTGATTAAAAACACTCAGATTTTCCTCATAAGCAAAATCTGTCGCATCGCGCAAGCCTCGTACCAAATGGGTCACACCGTACTGCCTTGCTACCTCGACAGCCAGCTGATTTTGGCTGGTAATCACCTTGACATTGGGCAAATCAGCCACTGCCTGCACTAGCATGGTTAATCGCTGGTCAATTGGTAAAAAACCAACCTTATCTTGATTGTAAAAGAGACCAACGTAGAGCTGATCGAAGAACTGACTGGCTCGCTCAATCACATCACGATGTCCCAAGGTCATGGGGTCAAAGGACCCTGTAAACAAACCGACTTTACCTGACATAGACCGTCACCTTACTGATTCCATAGATTTTTTGTTTCCAAATGCCAAACTGGCTAATCTCCTCTGGCAACTCCACCGATCGATCAGTCTCACAGACCAAAAGCACCCCATCAGCCAAAAGACCAACTTCCTCTAAGGAGGTGATGTCCGCCTCAATCTGCTCCGTGGCATAAGGCGGATCAAGCAAGACGAGATCAAAGCGCCTGTCAAGTTGCCTCATTGCCTGCTCGGCTGGCATTTTCATTAGCGTAAACCGCTCAGGCTCTTTTGTCATAGCGATATTTTTTTGGATAATGGCTTGCGCTCCGCGGTCTCTCTCAACCAGCACAGCATCGTCCATACCGCGCGAAATCGCCTCGATGCCCAAACTGCCACTACCGGCATACAAATCCAAGACCCGACCCCCTTCAAAATAAGGACCAATCATGTTAAATAGGGCGCCTTTTACCTTATCTGTCGTCGGTCTAGTCGTCTGACCAGCCAAAGTCTTGAGGGGCCTGCCCCCAAATCGTCCCGCAACAACTCTCATGCTGACTATTATAGCACAAGTCTTCTCACAGTCCAAGCCTCAGACGATGGGGCTCTTGCTCACTAATTAGGTCTACACACCTAACTCATCGTAAAAAACGACAATTCATTACTTCTTTTCTCTAAAATATGTTATAATGGAAGGTATTGACAAATGTACAGTTAGGAGACACCTATGTCCAAACCAATTCGTGTGCGCTATGCACCAAGTCCAACAGGCTTGCTTCATATCGGCAATGCCCGTACAGCTCTATTTAACTACCTTTACGCTCGTCACCACGACGGTACCTTTATCATCCGTATCGAGGACACCGACCGTGAGCGCCATGTGGAAGATGGTGAGCGTTCTCAGCTGGAAAATTTGCGGTGGCTGGGGATTGACTGGGACGAAAGCCCAGAAACTCATGACCAGTACAGACAGTCTGAGCGCTTGGCGATTTACCAACAATACGTCGATGAGCTCCTAGCAAAGGGATTGGCCTACAAGTCCTATGTGACCAAGGAAGAGCTGGAAGCAGAGCGGGAACGGCAAGAACAAGCTGGCGAGACACCGCGCTACATCAACGAGTATCTAGGCATGTCTGATGAGGAAAAAGCAGCCTACGTAGCGGAGCGTGAAGCAGCTGGTATCGTGCCAACTGTGCGTCTAGCGGTCAATGAAGCAGGTATTTACAAGTGGACGGACATGGTCAAGGGTGATATTGCTATCGAGGGGAGCAATGTAGGTGGCGACTGGGTCATCCAGAAGGCTGACCGCTACCCGACCTACAACTTTGCGGTGGTAATTGACGACCATCTCATGGAGATTTCCCACGTTATCCGTGGAGACGACCACATCGCCAACACCCCTAAGCAGCTCATGGTTTACGAGGCTCTGGGTTGGGAAGCGCCCGAGTTCGGTCACATGACCCTCATCATCAACTCTGAAACGGGTAAAAAACTGTCCAAACGGGACACCAATACCCTGCAGTTCATCGAAGACTACCGCAAGAAAGGCTATTTGCCAGAGGCAGTCTTTAACTTCATCGCTCTCTTGGGCTGGAACCCCGGCGGTGAGGAGGAAATCTTCAGTCGTGAGGACTTTATCAAGCTCTTTGATGAGAACCGCCTGAGCAAGTCACCTGCGGCCTTTGACCAGAAGAAAATGGATTGGATGAGTGGGGAGTACATTAAGGCGGCAGACCTTGAGACCATCGTTGCCCTCTGCACACCCTACCTGGAAGCAGCAGGTCGCTTGACAGACAAGAGCGATAAACTCATCGCACTCTATAAGCCACAGTTGAGTTCAGCGGATGAGATTGTCGCGCTGACGGACCTCTTCTTTACGGACTTCCCAGCTCTCGGTGAGGCAGAAGCTGCCTTTATGGCAGGCGAGACCGTTCCGACGGTTCTAGCTAGCTTCAAGGAAAAAATAGCAGAGCTAGCAGACGCAGACTTTACACCAGAAACCATCTCCGCTCAGGTCAAAGCAGTGCAGAAAGACACTGGCGTCAAAGGTAAAAACCTCTTTATGCCCATTCGTATCGCTGTGTCTGGACAGATGCACGGTCCAGAACTACCCGACACCATCTACTTGCTAGGTAAAGAAAAAGCCCTTGCCCATATTGAACAAGTCTTGACTAGTCTTTAACAATCACACCTGCCTCTGAAAAGGGGCAGGTTTTTGGGTACCAAACGGCTGAAAAAATGATAGGATAGTAGTAAGAACATGCTTCCCAGAAAGGCTTATGATGACTGATTTTTACACCAAACTGACCCAAATCCGCCACTACCTCCACCAGCACCCTGAGGTGTCTGAGGAGGAGATTGCCACCACGGCTTTCTTGAGAGACCAGCTGACCCAGCTGGGTATTCGTATTCTGGACCTACCCTTGAAAACTGGCCTGGTGGCTGAGATTGGTCAGGGCTTGCCGATTATTGCCCTACGAGCTGATATTGATGCCCTGCCCATTGTCGAAAAGACTGCTCTGCCCTATGCTAGCCAGAACCAGGCTATGCATGCCTGCGGGCACGACATGCACATGACCAGCCTCTTGGGAGCAGCTCAGCTATTGCACCAAAACGAAAAGGACCTCAAGGGTACGGTGCGGCTGATCTTTCAACCGGCCGAGGAGGTGTCCAAGGGGGCCTACAGCGTGATTGCGGCGGGCGGTCTGGACGGGGTGTCCGCCATCATCGGCTACCACAACATGCCCCAGTTGCCGGTCGGGACCATCGGCCTGCGGTCCAAGGCCATCATGGCGGGCGTGGAGAAGTTTCGGGTGACCGTGACGGGTGACAGCAGCCATGCGGCCAAGCCTGAGATGGGTGTGGACGCGGTTCTGACCATCACCAGCATGGTCAACAACCTCCAAACCATCGTGTCTCGCACGGTGTCTGCCTTTGACCAGGCGGTCCTGTCCGTCACCCACATCAGCGTCGGCTCGACCTGGAACGTCCTGCCCAAGGAGGGCTTTTTCGAGGGCACCATTCGGACCTTCACCCCTGCCCTCAAGGCCCACCTGAGGGAACGCTTCACCACCATCGTCGAGACCACGGCTGCCCAGTTCGGGGCCACCGCCCACATCGACTGGGCCCAAACCCCTAGCGTGACCTACAACGACGAGGTCTTGACGCCACTTTTGATGGAAAATAGCAGCGCTTTTGCACCGGTTATGGAGGTGGACCCCATGTCCATTGGAGAAGACTTTGCCGCCTATCAGGAAGAGATACCAGGGGTCTTTGCCTTTATCGGTTCAAACGGTGATCCTGACGCCCCAGACCTCCACAGCGACCAATTTATCCTCAGTGACGACATGCTGCCAACAGCGGTGACCTACTATGTTGAGAGTGCTTTAATGTTATTGGATTATTTGGGGAACTAAAGAAGAGGTCAGGACAAAAAGATTTTGAGTTTTCGAAATCACATACCATTCCTCCTGTTAAAACAACAAAAGCAAAAAGACGAACAAAGAGAGGTTCTGGTTCTCAGAAATCCTTCTTTGTTCGTTTTTAATATTGGAGTTTGGACTTCTGTCCCACCTTCTTTACGATGATTGGAAATAAAAATACTATAGAACGCTACCAACGGTTGTTACTTACCAGTAAACAGGTGAGTAACGGGACCAATTATATTTTTTTACTGTATAGTTTCCTTGTGGCATCCAAGGACCACCGGTATATCGACGTTGAATTTGATATTCGGTATAGGTAATGTTTACTTGCAGGACAATGTTAGCATTTTTCCATGCTGGTACTGGATAACTTGCTCCATGACTAAGTCCTGCACTAACACCTTCCACACTAGCTCCGAGGGTTGACCCGATACTTACAGTTCCTCCATGAGGCCCTCCGTATACCGTTGTTGTCATGTGTTGAGAATTGACGGTTCGGGTGTACTGACGAATCTGAACGGTTCGTTGCTCGGTTGGGTTGTAATACCTTAAACTAATGCTTGATTTCTTCTGTTGCTCAATGAAGAAATTGCGACTAGCTTGGTTAGGAAACTCATAGAGGGCATTTTCGCTTTTGTTAAACAATTTTGTACTGGAGACAATTTCAAAGTCTGTGTTTGGAATTGTATTAGCATTGACAATAGGACTAGCAAATAAAGCAATACCGAGACTGATGATTGCGACTAAACTTTTGATAAATTTCATAAAAACTTTCCTTTCTAAACAGATTTTTTGGTAGCGTTCTCTACAATTTTATTGTATAATGATTAAGAGAAAAAGTCAATTAAAAAGAGGTGGTTGTCATGCTCAAACAAGGTATGTTATTTGTGACTTATAGCTTATCTAGTGTCATTTTGTTGGCGACGAGTTTGCTATT
Source organism: Streptococcus sp. E29BA (assembly GCF_041807805.1). Taxonomy (NCBI): domain Bacteria; kingdom Bacillati; phylum Bacillota; class Bacilli; order Lactobacillales; family Streptococcaceae; genus Streptococcus; species Streptococcus sp. E29BA. The sequence goes on along the minus strand of NZ_JBGTZA010000025.1, from coordinate 15,687 downwards.
ATTTCAATTGAGTCCGCCTTTGGCGACCTTTGATGAGGCATCAGGGGTTAGGGGCTTGATGTGGTTGCACCAGTTACCCAACTATGCTCTACCTTTACTTAGTCTTTTTCTAGCCCTTATTTTTGTTCTTAAAGCTGTTAAAGTAGCAAAAAACTGGAAATAAGGTTCAGTTGACGATGTCAAGATTGGCTCTGTGAAGAGGTTTGGAACAATCGTGACCAGGCCTTTTACTGGAAGGAAGCAGCTGACTGGTCTGTCATTGAGACCCAGGTTGGTCAGGCTTTATCTGACTATCTGGCCCAATGTCAGTTTATGCATCACCTGACCGACTATCAGGCCCTGGCCTATGGCTTTGTAGATGGTGACCTGCACCGTCTCTACTAAGGTGTTCAAACCAGCCCTGGTGCTGGTTTTTTTCAATTCACAACCGATTTTGTTAGCGTTTTCTTTATTTTTTTGGTAAAATGAGGCTAAGGAGGTGTTTGTCATGTTCAAAGACATTATGTGTTTTGTGACCTACTTTATCTCAGCAGTCATTCTGCTGGCGACTAGCTTTATCATCTTCCACTTTGGGACGCCGAGTTTGCCGATGAGTGGAGACGGGACAGGTTTGGTTTTGATCTGGGTTTATTTTAGCCCTCGATTTCTCCTTCCTGTCACTAGTTTGGTGTTGAGTTTAATCTTCTTTAGAAAGGCTAGAAAATCTTATCAAAAATTGAGCTAGGAGGGACTTGTTATGAAGGGAAAATGGGAACTGGGGTCAGCTTTGCTTTACCTTGCCTTGGGTATCTTTTACGCGTTTTCCTCTCCAGGCTATGGTTTGGGTACGGTCATTTGGTGTGGCAATGGTGTGTTGCAATTGTCCTTATTTGCTTTGGCTAACGGTTGTAAAAAGCTGTCGCTAGGTCTTTTTGTCTGCGATGTGGTGAGCTGTTTATTGGTCAGCCTCAGCCTGGCTAACTGGTCTGGTTTTGCCATCAGCATCTGGTGCCTGGTCTTTCCGATTGTCCTGCTCAGCTATTGGCACCGCTATAAAAAAGAGGTGTGATAGATTTTGTCTATCACACCTATAAAATATCTCTACTAGGCAAAGTCCCTAGTTCGTGATAGACTAGGACAATAGAAATGGAGGACAATTATGAACATTAAATCAATCTTTAAAGCGGGAATGCTTGCCTTGGCATCAGGCTTGCTTTTGGTTGCTTGTGGCACAAAATCAGCCGACACAACACCAGCGAGTTCTGCTGCCAACAAAAAAACGGTGACTTTGGCAACTGTCGGCACAACCAAACCATTCTCTTTTGAGAAAGATGGCGAATTGACTGGCTATGACATCGAAGTTGCAAAAGCTGTTTTTGAAGGCAGTGACTATGACGTGACATACCAAAAAACAGAATGGTCATCTATCTTCGCTGGTCTAGACTCAGACCGCTACCAAATCGGTGCCAATAACATCAGTTACAGCGATGAGCGGGCAGAAAAATACCTTTACTCTGCACCAATTGCTACTAACCCGCTGATTTTGGCAGTCAACAAAAACTCAGGCATCAAGAGCTATGCAGACATCGCAGGAAAATCAACACAAGTCGTGCAAGGAACTGCGACTGCTGATATGCTTCAAAAATATAATGAAGCCAACCCAGATAAGCAAACGACAATTGAGTTTACCAAAGAAAATATCGCCCCAATCCTCTTAAACTTGGATAACGGCAAGTATGACTACAAAATTTTTGAAACACAGTCTGTGAAGACGATTGTTGAAGAGCAAGGTCTGAATAACATTGAAATTCTTGAACTTGACCTTGACACTGCACAAAAACCTTATGTCTACTTCCTCTTTGGTAAGGAAGAAACTGAACTTCAAGCCTTTGCGAACAAGCGTATCAAAGAACTTTACGAAGATGGCACCCTTGAAAAACTCTCACAAGAGTTCCTTGGAGGAAGCTACCTGCCAGAGGCTGCTGATATCAAGTAAGATTTATGTCCCTGTTGCCGAGATAGTGCAGGGACTTTTTAGTAATCCGTTATAGTTTAAAACTATAACCAGTCCTAAAATTTAACAATTTGTCAAGTCTTCTGTTTTATGGCATACTAGATACAGTTTTGAAAAGAAAGAGGAAACAAACATGAAAAAAGCGATTAAATTTGCAGGATTAAGCTTGGCTGCTGCTACCTTATTGGCGGCTTGTGGTGCTAAGTCAGAAAACTCAGCAACCGATAAAGAGGCTGAAAAAGTCTTGACCGTTGGTGTGATGTCAAAATCAGACTCTGATGTTGCCCGTTGGGAAGCCATTGAAAAGGCGCTCCAAGCGGATGGCATCACCTTAAAATACAAGGAGTTTACCGATTATTCCCAGCCAAACAAGGCTTTGGCTGATGGCGAGGTCGACATCAACGCTTTCCAACACTACAACTTCTTGGATAACTGGAACACTGAAAACAAGGAAGAACTTGAAGTCATCGCTGAAACCTATATCAGCCCGATTAACCTCTTCTCTGGTACCGCAGATGGCAAAGCCAAGTACAAATCAGTCAGCGAACTCCCAGATGGTGCGACGATTGCTGTACCAAACGACCCAACCAACGAAAGTCGTGCCCTCTACGTGCTTGAAGCAGCAGGCTTAATCAAACTCGATGTGTCTGGAACTGAGTCAGCGACTATCGCCAATATCAAGGACAATCCTAAGAAATTATCCATCAAAGAAGTTGATGCCAGCCAAACCGCACCAGCCCTCCCATCTGTTGACGCAGCTGTTATCAACAACAGCTATGCTGTTCCTGCTGGTGTTGATTACGCCACCTCTCTCTATAAGGAGCAAGCAAGTGACGAGGCAGCCAAGCAATGGATTAACATCCTAGCTGGTCAAAAAGATTGGACTAAATCTGACAAAGCTGACTTGATTAACAAATTAGTCAAAGCTTATCACACTGATGAGATTAAGGCGATTATCGCAGAAACATCAAACAATGTTGATGTTCCCGTTTGGTAAGAACACAATTATCTTGCACGATACAGCAGGCTTGGACTCAGTCCCAGCCTCTTGTCGTTTAACCAACCCAGCCCAGAAAGGATAGGAAATGACCACTACAGCTTCTCAAAAAGAGCTACAAGCATTTGAACAAGACGAGACCACTCAGTTTTACATGGATGTCTTGCGAACGCTCATCTCTAAAAAATCGATTTTTGCCCAGCAGGTTGGTCTAAAGGAAGTCGCCACCTATTTAGCAGAGGTTTTTGAAGATAGCGGCGCTGATGTTCTGGTTGATGACCGCTATACAGCTCCCTTTGTTTTGGCTAAATTTAAAAGTCCTCATCCCGATGCTAAGACGATTATCTTTTATAACCATTATGATACCGTGCCAGCAGACGATGACCAGCCTTGGACTTCTGACCCCTTCACCTTGACCATTCGCCAGGGATACATGTACGGTCGCGGGGTCGATGATGACAAGGGACACATCACATCCCGTCTAACAGCTGTCAAAAAATACCTCAATGAGGTCGGTGACCTGCCTGTAAATGTCATTTTCATCATGGAAGGTGCGGAAGAATCAGCTTCTGTTGACTTAGAGCATTATTTAGAGACTTACCATAACCAACTGGTACCAGCAGACTTGCTAATCTGGGAGCAGGGCATCAAAAACAGTCGGAACCAGCTTGAAATCACTGGGGGTAATAAGGGAATTGTAACGTTTGATTTGTCTATCCAGTCAGCTGATGTTGACATTCATTCCAAGTATGGAGGGGTCATCGAATCTGCCAGCTGGCGACTGCTGGCTGCTCTTCAGAGCATGCGTGCAACTGATGGTCGCTTGTTGATCGATGGGATTTATGACCACGTTCTACCGCCTAACCAGCGCGAGCTAGACCTAGTGAAACAGTACGCACTGGATAATCCTAAGGAACTACAAGACATCTACGGCTTGACCCTTCCCACCCTAGTGACTGAGCAGGAAGCATTTTTGAGACGCTACTTTTTTGAACCATCGTTGACCATTGAAGGCTTAACATCAGGCTATCAGGGACAAGGGGTGAAAACCATTTTGCCCTCAACTGCCTCAGCTAAGATGGAGATACGCTTGGTTCCTGGTCTGACACCAGAGTACGCCCTTGCTTGTGTTGAGAACCATTTGCAAAAGCTCGGCTTTTCCGACATCCTCGTCACCTATACTCTAGGGGAAGAAAGCTACCGTAGCGACCTGTCAGCACTTGCCATCTTACGCTTGATTGAACTGGCCAAAGCTCAATCGCCAGCCGGAGTATCTGTCTTGCCAACCTCAGCAGGAACAGGTCCCATGCACAAGGTACATAGTCGTCTAGGTGTGCCAATTGCTTCTATCGGTATCGGACACCCTAATAGTCGTGACCATGGCGGGGATGAGAATGTTCGTCTGGTGGACTACTATAGTCATATCCAATTAGTTAAGGAGTTAATCGCAAGTTATGAGTCATCCAATTATTGCTCTTGAGCACATTGATATTACCTTTCATCAAAAAAACAAAAAAATCGACGCTGTCAAAGATGTCAGCGTCCATATAAAGCAAGGGGATATCTATGGTATCGTCGGTTATTCTGGCGCAGGCAAATCAACCCTTGTCAGAGCCATCAACCTCCTACAAGTTCCTAGTGCTGGACAAGTAACTGTGGATGGGGATATCCTTTTTGCAGATGGAAAAGTTCAGCTCTCATCTGCTGACTTGCGTAAGAAGCGTCGCAATATCAGCATGATTTTCCAGCACTTTAACCTGATGGCACAAAAAACAGCACGGGAGAATGTGGCTTTTGCCCTCAAGCACTCGCCATTAACCAAAGAAGAACGAGCAAAAAAAGTTGATGACCTCCTAACCTTGGTTGGTTTGGCAGAACGTGCAGACAGCTACCCTGCTCAGTTATCAGGCGGTCAAAAGCAGCGGGTCGCTATTGCGCGAGCTCTAGCAAATGACCCTAAAATCCTAATTTCTGACGAATCGACTTCTGCTCTCGACCCTAAAACAACCAAGCAAATCCTCTCTCTCCTACAGGAACTCAACCAGAAATTGGGACTAACCATTGTCATTATTACCCATGAAATGCAGATTGTCAAAGACATCTGTCACCGTGTCGCTGTTATGCAAAATGGTGAGCTTATTGAGGAAGGAACGGTTTTAGACATCTTTTCTCATCCCAAACAGGATTTGACCAGAGACTTTATCAAAGTCGCTACTGGCATTGACGAAGCTCTGGCTAAGATTTATCAACAAGAGATTGTCAAAAATCTGCCTGCTCAATCAGCTCTCGTCCAACTCAAGTATGCTGGTCAGATGACAGATGAGCCTGTCCTAAACGACATCGACCGTCGTTATCAAGTGACGTCGAATATCCTTTATGGTAATATCGAGATTCTGGACGGTGTTCCTGTTGGGGAGCTGGTCGCTGTGCTAACTGGTGAGAAACTAGACCAAGCGCTCTTGGCCTTGGAAGCTTCTGGTATCACTGCTGTCATTTTGAAAGGACGTGTGTAATATGCTATCATTTCTACAACCAATCGCTCAGCTCATCGAAACCTATCTCCCAAACGTCTATAAACTAGGCTGGTCTGGCGATGCTGGCTGGGGCATGGCTATTTATAACACCCTCTACATGACCTTGATTCCATTTATTATCGGTGGGATTGCCGGGCTCCTCGGGGGGCTGTTCCTCGTTTTGACTGCTCCTGGCGGTGTTTTGGAACACCGTGGTATTCATTTTATCTTGGATAAAATTGCTTCTATCTTCCGTGCTATTCCCTTTATTATTCTCTTGGCAATTTTAGCCCCTCTGACCCGTCTGTTGATTGGAACCACTCTTGGATCTGATGCTGCTAATGTTTCCCTATCGGTCGCTGTTTTTGCCTTTTTCCTAAGGCAGGTTCAAGTGGTCATGGCAGAGCTGGACAAGGGTGTCATCGAAGCCGCACAAGCCTCTGGAGCAACAACATGGGACATCATCTGGGTCTATTTGAGCGAAGGGTTACCTGACCTTATTCGTGTCTCAACCGTCACCTTGATTTCCTTGGTCGGTGAAACTGCTATGGCTGGCGCTATCGGGGCCGGAGGGCTTGGTAATACTGCCATTTCTTATGGTTATAACCGCTTTAACCAAGACGTGACTTGGATTGCCACTCTCTTGATTCTACTCTTGATTTTTAGTATCCAGTTTTTAGGTGACTTTCTGACCAGAAAGATAAGCCATAAATAAAAATTTATAAAAACTCTTCATAAAATTATTATTTTCAAGTCAATTCACGAATAAAAAACTATAAAGCAAGTAGCATGATTAATGGTTGTATGCTATAATAAGTCCAGGAGGATGATCATGAAAAATTAACGCAAGAAGTTCTACTTGACAATTCCTGTTTTTCTGGGAATGCTATTGGCTTCTGGTAAAGTAGCTGCTAATGAAACATCTGTAGAGCAACCACCCGTACCCCCAACCACCGAACCCTCTCAGGCAACAACTATAACGCCTGCTGAATCAAGTACTGTTAGTGAGACGACACCTACGGCCGAAGCTAGTCCTGCTATTGCAGTTCGTGCTGCTGTTGAGACCAGCGCAACTACTCCTGCTTCCCAAGTGTCAGAGGAAAGTGTACCAGCTAGTGGGACTTATACCTTTACTGAGCGAGTTGGGGTCAAGAGCGAGCCTAAGATGTCAGCACCAGACCGAGACTACTACACTGCAGGTGAAAAAGCCAACTATGACAAAACTGTCGAGAACGACAACCATCTGTGGATCAGTTACGTCAGCTACTCTGGCAGTCGTAGTTATGTCCCTGTAAAAGATTTAGGACCATCAACTTCCTCAACACCTACTGAAACAGTCAAACCCGTTGCCGAGAAGGCACCTGCCAAGGTCGAAGTGGTCGGCTACGACGAGTATAAAACCAACTTTACCATCAAGGGCACAGGCACACCTGACACCAAACAGATTGCCCATGTGCGCGCTGCGGTGTGGTCGGCAGACAAGGGACAAGATGACCTCAAATGGTACGAGCCTAAAGTCGTTAACAACCAGGCAAGTGCTACCGTAGACATCGCTAACCACTCAAATACTTCTGATAAGTACACCGTCCATGTCTACACCACCTATACTGATAATCAGACAGTAGGAACAAATTTAGGTGCTTTTGAAGTGATTAAGCCTGAACCTAAGCTGGCAACAATTGAAGTTCAAGACTATCAAGAAAATAAAACCTATTTCACTGTAAAAGTGACAGGCTACGAGAACTCCAAGGAGGTTAAAGATGTCCGAGTCGCTGTTTGGTCAAAAGATAAAGGGCAAGATGACGTCAAATGGTATACTCCAGAGGTTACAAATAACCGAGCAGCAGCAACAATTAGTATTGCCAACCATTCCAATGCTTCAGATCAATACACTGTGCATGTTTATACAACCTACTCAGATGGTAGCACAATTGGAACAGATGCAGGAACTTTTAACATTAAAAAACCTAATCTTGCTACTATTTATGGAACAGACCAAGTGAATAGCGTCTCTGATAGCATCAAAAAGGTTCTTCAGATTGCAGGTGATTTACTCGGTGTTGAAATTGGCGGAGCAGCCCACAAGAAAATCGTTGACGACTACAATGCTGTTTCACCACTACCTGTTGGCTACAAAGTCGCCTATGATGACGATTGGTGCGATGTATTTACTACTGTTGTCTTCCAACGTACAGGCTTATCACACCTGATTGGTCGTGAGTGTGGCGTTGAGCGACACACCAAGATTTTTAAATCTTTGGGTATTTGGAACGAAGATGGTTCAACCACACCTAAGACCGGTGATATCATCACCTTTAACTGGGATCAAAACTATCAAGCTAATGACGGTTTTGCCGATCATATTGGTATTGTTACTCACGTTCAAGACGGTATCATTCATACCATTGGAGGAAATAACGACCAGCAGGTTCGTCGTAGGACATATAAAATTGGTCATGGTAATATCCGAGGACTTGCGCGACCAAACTACAGCTAAGAGTATAACTTTGCCGAATATGCTAAAATCGGCTCTTTGTCAACTGTAGTGGGTTGACCCACTTAACACCGAGAGAGGACAGTACTTGTTTTCTCTGTTTTTGTTGATTGTCTAAATGGTATTTTATACCAATACCCATTAGGATAAGGAGGCAACATCAACTAGAGCGTTATAGCTAAAAACTATAGCTTCTTCTAGTTTTTTTCTATTATCCAAATGTAAAAATCTATGATAAAATAAAAGCTCACAGCAAGAAAGGAGACTTATGTCAAACAATCTATTAGTCCTGCAATCGGACTTTGGGCTGGTGGACGGAGCGGTATCTGCCATGATTGGCGTTGCTTTGCAAGAAGAGCCAACACTTGGTGTCCATCACCTGACTCACGATATCACCCCCTACAATATCTTTGAAGCGTCCTACCGCCTCTTTCAAGCCATCGAGTACTGGCCTGAAGGCACGACTTTTGTGTCTGTCGTTGACCCTGGCGTTGGCTCCAAGCGCAAGAGCGTGGTGGCACTGACAGCAGCTAACCAGTACATCGTCACCCCTGACAATGGTACCCTGTCCTACATCAAAAAGCACGTTGGCATTCAGGCGGTGCGTGAGATTTCTGAGGTGGCCAATCGCCGAGCAAACACCGAGCACTCCTATACCTTCCACGGGCGGGATGTTTACGCTTATACAGGTGCCAAGCTGGCCAGTGGTCACATCAGTTTTGAGGAGGTTGGACCAGAGTTGTCTGTCGATGACATCATCGAATTGCCAGTAGTTGAAACGGTAGTTGACAGCAACCTCGTACGCGGTGCCATCGACATCTTAGATGTTCGTTTCGGTTCGCTCTGGACGTCGATCACACGTGAGGAGTTCTACAGTCTCTCCCCAGAGTTTAATGACCGCTTTGAAGTGACCATCTATAACAACGACATGCTGGTCTACCAAAATCAAGTCACCTACGGCAAATCCTTTGCGGATGTTCGCATCGGTCAGCCGATTATCTACATCAACTCCCTCTACCGAGTTGGTCTGGCGATTAACCAAGGTTCCTTTGCCAAGGCTTATAATGTTGGCGTAGGTCCTCAGTGGCATATTGAACTTAAAAAACTTGAAAACAATTAGGAGAATGTTATGAAAAACAATACTATCAAAACCATCGTTGCCGCAGGAATCGGCGCGGCTTTATTCTTAGTCATCGGTATGGTCATCAATATCCCAACCCCAGTGCCTAATACCAGTATCCAGTTGCAGTATGCTTTGCAGTCCTTATTAGCAATCTTGTTTGGACCTTTGGCAGGTTTCTTTTTAGGATTTATCGGTCACACTCTCAAGGATGCCATGGCTGGTTATGGTCTCTGGTGGTCTTGGATTTTGCCGAGCGGACTCTTTGGTCTGGGACTCGGTCTGTTGAAAAATCAATTTAAGATTGAGCAAGGCATTTTTACCACAAAAGATGCGATTCGCTTTAATATCGCTCAGTTGATTTTGAATGTCCTCGTTTGGGGCGTGGTGGCACCAGTTGGTGACATTCTTTTCTACGCACAACCAGCTGAGAAGGTTTTTGCCCAAGCCCTTATGGCTGGTTTAGCCAATGCCTTTACAGTGGCTATCGGTGGGACGCTTTTACTGTCTATCTATGCGAAAACCCGTACCAAGTCAGGTAGCTTATCCAAAAATTAAGAACGTTGAGCCCAGAGAAAGATTCTTCTGGCGCTCTTTTTGTTCTATCTGGTATAATAGATAAAGATAAAGGAGGACTAGATATGTTACAACCCATTGGACAAACAAATTTGCAAGGCTCACGCGTAGCGCTTGGGTGCATGCGCATGGCCAGCTTAGATATTGAACAGGCTATGACTGTTCTGACTGCTTGTCAAGAGCTGGGCATCAATTTTTTTGACCATGCTGACATTTATGGTGGTGGTGAGTCGGAACGCCGTTTTGCTCAAGCTCAAAAAGCCCTTGGTATCAAGCGAGAAGAAATGATTCTTCAATCTAAATGTGGTATCCGCAGAGGCTTCTTTGATTTTTCAAAAGACCATATTTTTTCTTCTGTCGATGGGATATTAGAGCGCCTTGAAACAGATTATTTGGATATTTTAGCCCTGCACAGACCTGATACGCTCATGGAGCCTGAGGAGGTTGCGGAAGCTTTTTACCAACTCAAAAAAGCAGGAAAGGTGAAACATTTTGGGGTCAGCAATCAGAACCCTCAACAGATGGCTCTCTTGCAAGCTTATCTTGATGAGCCTTTAGCGGTCAACCAACTGCAGCTCTCTCCAGCGCATACACCGATGATTGATAGTGGGCTTAATGTCAATATGCTCAATCAAGCTGGTGTTAATCGTGATAACGGGGTGCTAGAGTATTGCCGCCTCAACAAGGTGACGATTCAGGCTTGGTCACCATTCCAAGTTGATTTGGCAAAAGGTGTTTTCTTTAATCATCCAGATTATCAGGACCTCGTGGCAACGCTTGACCAATACGCCCAGCAGTTTGGTGTGTCGCGTGAAGCTATGGTTGTTGCATGGATTCTTCGCCATCCTGCACAGATGCAGGTCCTCATTGGGTCGATGAATCCTGACCGTATCGCTAACATGATGCAAAGTAAGTATGTTGACTTATCACGTGAGGACTGGTATGCCATTTACCGCAGTGCAGGCAATGTGTTGCCTTAATCCTCAAATCAGTTGAACAACAAGAAACAGTCAATCCCCAGATGTCATGCCTCTGGGGGGATTGACTGTTTAGACTTCGATATAGTCTCTTAATGCCTGACCAGACAGCCCTGCATTGATAGCAATGAGTAATTTCAAGCGAGCTTTCTGCGCATTGAGTTCTTTGACGAAAAGGACTCCTTTGCCAGCAAGTTCTACCCCACCGCCTTCATAACCGTAAACAGGTTCTGCGATGCCGTTGAAACAACGAGATACCAAAACGATGGGAATTTGTCTTTGCAATAGCTTGTCAAGCTGTCGGCTAGCTTCTGGTGGTAGGTTCCCTGCCCCCATAGCCTCAATCACCACGCCTGATACTTGGTCAGGATCCAGCAAGCTAAAGAGCTCACCAGTCATGCCTGCATAGGCTTTAATAATAGGGACAAGCCCTTTGACCTGTTTGAGGTCAAAGCGGACACGCTGTTCAGCTGCTTTGAAAAAGAGGATATCATGTTTCATGATGACCCCCAACGGACCATGGGTCGGTGTTTGAAAAGTTGAAACATTGGTGGTATGAGTTTTAGTCACATATTTTGCTGCATGGATTTCATCATTCATCACCACTAAGACACCCTTGTCAGCACTCTTGTCATGACTGGCAACCCGCAGGGCACTGAGAAAGTTATAAACCCCATCGCTGCCGAGTTCGTTTGAACTGCGCATGGCACCTGTCAACACGATAGGAATCTGCGGTATCGCCATGGTATCAAGGAAATAAGCCGTCTCTTCCAAGGTATCTGTGCCGTGGGTAATCACAACTCCGTCAATCTGCTCTGCCATTTCTCTAATTAAGCCATAAAGCTGAATCATATGGTCACAAGTGATATGGGGGCTGGGCAAATGAAAGGGCTCACGGTTAATCAACTCAATCCCCTCTAAAGACGGGCTGACCTCTAGCATGGGATTGACTGCTTCGGGGCGGATCTGACCTGAGCTATCGGCAGTCATGGAAATAGTCCCACCAGTATGAATGACGAGTATTTTTTTCATGAAAAATGGTTACGCTTTCTACTAAAATGTGCTATACTTAATTGTAACATATCATTGAGAGAAAGGTGGCGAATTTTGGCGATAAAAGCAGTATTTTTTGATATTGATGGCACGCTGATGACAGATACCAAACGGGTACAAAAATCAACGGTCAAGGCCATCAAAGAGCTGAAAAACCAGGGGATCCTAGTGGGTCTAGCAACAGGACGAGGTCCAGCCTTTGTCGCTCCTTTCATGGAGAATTATGGTCTTGATTTTGCGGTGACCTATAACGGTCAGTATGTGCTGACCCGAAATGAGGTCATCTATGCCAATCCCTTACCTAAATCAACAGTTTTCAAACTCATGTCTTATGCCCAAAAAAGGCGCATGGAGGTGTCTTTGGGAACAGCTTCTGGTTTAGTCGGCTCTGGTTTGATTCACTTGGGCACCAGCTCAAAAGCACAGGTTCTCAGCCATATCATTCCCAAACAGTGGGCTAAGGCAGTTGAGCGCAGCTTTAAGCACATTTTCCGTCGTCTGAGGCCACAAAACTATGATAAATTAACCCTGCTCGCCCGTGAAACGATTTTCCAGATTGTGGTCGTAGCGACAACTGATAAAACAGCTGAGCTGGAACAGGCTTTCCCAGAAATCACTATCACCAGAAGCAGTTCTTATTCTGCTGATTTAATCAGTAAAGGGCAATCCAAACTACGAGGGATTTGTCGCTTGGCGGAGCATTTTGATTTTGATTTGTACGAAGTTATGGCTTTTGGAGATTCTGACAACGATATGGAAATGTTATCCAGTGTCGGTGTTGGTGTTGCCATGGGAAATGCCCAAGCAACTCTAAAGGCTATTGCACATCATATCACCTCAGACAACAACACCAACGGTATCGCCAAGGCGCTGTGGCATTATGGGCTGATTCAACTGGAAGAGGGCGAACATTTTCGTTCAGCGGATGACAATTTTAACAAGGTTAAAGCTTTCCACCAGATGGTTGATGGGATGACGCACGAAATGCCTAGGCTCTACCAGCTGACTGAAGCTGGGCATCGAGCTGACTTTATGATAGAAGAACTGGTGGAGTTTCTCCATGCCAGCAGCCAGGGAGATGAAGTAGCCTTTGATGCTGCAGTCGCTGATCTACACAAGGCTTTAGAACGAGCGACCGATAAGGTGAAAAAAACGTCTCAAACCAGCTCACCTCTTGTTGGTCAAGTTGATGCTCTGGCTGACTTGCTCTATTTGACCTACGGCTCCTTCGTCTTGATGGGAGTCGACCCTAAGCCTATCGTTGACACTATTCATGCGGCCAACATGGGAAAAATTTTTCCTGATGGTCAAGTGCATCGTGACCCAATAACCAATAAGGTACTCAAGCCAGATGATTGGCAGGAACGTTGTGCTCCTGAACCAGCCATCAAAAAAGAACTAGATAGACAGATGCAAAAGGCACTGAAGCATCAATCCCGAACAGGGAAACAGCAAAAATAAGAGGCAGACTTCTCAAATCCTATGGAGACATGAACGTCTGTCTCTCTTTTTGCAATTTTTTTGCGAATACCTTATAATGGATAACAATGAAGACCAATCAAAAAGGAGTAGGCATGAACACACGTGGATTTGAGTTAGTCAGCTGTTTTACTGATGAGACCCTTTTGCCCAAACGCGAAACCGCCCACGCGGCAGGTTATGACCTAAAAGCGGCAGAGACAACCGTCATTGAGGCAGGGGAAATTGTATTGGTCCCTACAGGGGTCAAGGCTTATATGCAGGCAGGCGAGGTGCTGTATCTCTATGATCGCTCGTCCAATCCTCGCAAGAAAGGCTTGGTCTTGATTAACTCGGTCGGGGTCATTGACAGCGATTACTATGGCAATCCAGCCAATGAGGGACACATCTACGCCCAGATGAAAAATATCACTGACCAGACTGTGACCGTTGAAGCGGGCGAGCGTATTGTGCAAGCAGTCTTTGCGCCCTTTTTACTGGCAGACGGTGATGTGGCGACAGGTCAGCGAACAGGCGGTTTTGGTAGTACAGGAGATTAGTGATGCAAACGATGCCCTTTCAGCCTCAGGCTTGTCAAGGCTATCATACAATCTTTCAAAGAGGTATCGGTGGCTTCCTATACTTGGGATTTTTGCCCGATGGCGACAGACTTCTCTGTATTTCAAGTCAATACCTCTCACTCATTAACTTGCTAACTGGTGAGGTTCGAGAGATTGATGGCGACTATGATGAGGAGTCTCTCTTGGCTTATGGTGAGGGTATGGCACAGCCTATTGACATTGTAGGACAGACTGGCGGATCCTTACCTTTGACCAACCAAGAAGAGGTAACTGTTTCTGCCTCTATTGATAGCACAGGAGCTTATCCGATTTGTTCGATAGTTTGGCAAATAGCAGAGCAGCCGCCTTACTTGATATTTGAATCTTATCTCCCCTATGTTTATGGCTTTAGCCCGGATGGGAGATACTATGTTCATGCTGATGACGGTGGCTTAACCGTTTTACGAAAAAAGGAGGAGTCGAGTGGCTAAGAAAAAATCGACCTTTATTTGTGAGGCCTGTGGTTACCATTCACCAAAGTATCTAGGACGGTGTCCTAATTGCTCCAACTGGGCTTCCTTTGTGGAAGAAGTTGAGGTAGCCAAGGTCAAAAATGCCCGTGTCAGCTTAACAGGCGAAAAAACCAAGCCTGTCAAGCTCAACCAAGTCACCTCAAGCACGGTCGACCGCACTAAGACTGACATGGAAGAATTCAACCGTGTACTGGGTGGAGGGGTTGTGCCTGGCAGCCTCGTCCTCATCGGTGGCGACCCTGGGATCGGTAAGTCGACCTTGCTCCTCCAAGTCTCCACCCAGCTGGCCAGCAAGGGCACCGTACTCTACGTCTCTGGGGAGGAGTCTGCAGAGCAGATTAAGCTGAGGAGCGAGCGTTTGGGCGACATAGACAACGAGTTTTACCTCTATGCCGAAACTAATATGCAGAGCATCCGAGCCGAAATCGAGAAGCTCCAGCCAGATTTTTTGATTATCGACTCCATCCAAACCATCATGAGCCCAGATGTAGGGAGCGTTCAGGGCTCTGTCTCTCAGGTGCGTGAGGTGACGGCAGAACTGATGCAGCTGGCTAAGACCAATAACATCGCGACCTTTATCGTGGGGCATGTGACCAAGGAAGGGACACTGGCTGGACCACGGATGCTGGAGCACATGGTGGACACCGTGCTCTATTTTGAAGGGGAGCGCCAGCACACCTTTCGGATCCTGCGGGCGGTTAAAAACCGCTTTGGCTCGACCAATGAAATCGGCATTTTTGAGATGCAATCAGCTGGACTGGTCGAAGTTCTCAACCCCAGTCAAGTCTTTCTGGAAGAGCGCCTAGACGGGGCGACAGGCTCTGCGATTGTCGTGACCATGGAAGGAACGCGACCAATCCTAGCGGAAGTGCAGGCTCTAGTGACCCCAACTGTTTTTGGCAATGCCAAGCGCACCACCACTGGACTAGACTTTAACCGTGTCAGCCTGATCATGGCGGTGCTGGAGAAGCGTTGTAACCTGCTTTTGCAAAATCAGGATGCCTACCTCAAGTCGGCAGGCGGTGTCAAGCTAGATGAGCCTGCTATCGACCTGGCTGTTGCTGTCGCCATTGCTTCCAGCTACAAGGACAAGCCGACGGACCCGCAAGAGTGCTTTATCGGGGAAATCGGTCTAACCGGTGAAATCCGTCGGGTCAACCGCATCGAGCAGCGGATTAACGAGGCTAGCAAGCTCGGCTTCACACGAATCTATGCCCCCAAAAATTCCTTGACAGGGCTCAAATTGCCCAAGGGAATTGAGGTTATCGGAGTCATGACGGTCGGTGAAGTGCTGAAAAAAGTATTTAGCTAAGATAAAAAAGACCTCGCAAGGTCTTTTTTTGGCTCTATAATTTCTGTAGTGGGTAAATCCACCATGGAGATTATAGAGCCTTTTGAGTGTAGAAAAAAAGT
>NZ_JBGTZA010000024.1:0-29597 GCF_041807805.1 Streptococcus sp. E29BA | reverse complement strand
AACACCTATGGTTAAGCGAGTTATCGCTTAACAAAAACACTTTATAAAAATTGTACAGAAAAGGGGTGCCTTTTCACGTTTGGTCATCTTCCGGATTTCCTACAACAAGTATTCACTATGCCATCAGTGGTACTTTAGTAGGGGTTGTCAGCAATAGTGCAACAACTACAGTAGGAGCTCAACTAAAAGTAGCCGGCTTCAGTTTTAGTCATACCATCGGTAACAATTCCTACTATAGAGTACCACTAAGTCAAAATGGTACAATTAGTCTTTATTAGGAGTCGCTCAGGTTATGAAAGAAAACCTAAAATACATCATTGTTTCTTTAGCAATAGTCCTGTCAGCAGTTATACTAGGTAAATTCATCCTTGATGGCTTCGACATCTTAGGTCAATACATTGAACACGGACTGAGAACAATAACTATTCCTCGATAACTCTATATGACTAACAATCGTTGGTATCCACATAAAGTTGCTAACGCGTGCGTTAGCCTCAGCCACTTTCTCTTTAGAAGAAGTGGCTTTTTGAACCTCCTATCTTTTCTCCAACTTGTCATCAATGGTCTGAATCATCTCATCCCGCACGTCCTTGACAGGGATTTCGGTAATGACTGCGCCCAGGAAACCTCGGATAACCAGCCGCTCGGCAGTTGCTCGGTCAAGCCCTCGGCTCATGAGGTAGTACATATCCTCTGGGTCGACCTGTCCGATAGAGGCAGCATGCCCTGCGGTCACTTCATTTTCATCAATGAGGAGAATAGGATTGGCATCGCTCCGTGCTTGGTCACTCAGCATGAGCACGCGACTCTCCTGCTGGGCGTCCGCTCCTTTGGCTCCCTTAATGATATGACCGATGCCGTTAAAGGTCAAGGTTCCTCGCTCCAAAATCACCCCATGCTGGAGGATATGACCGACCGAGTGTGCCCCATAATTGGTCACACTGGTATCTACCCCCTGCACCTGACGACCACTGGAAAGCGCCACGACCTTGAGATTAGCATGGCTGCCACGATCATAAAGGTTGCTGTCAAAGTCGCAAACCACATGACCAGCATTCATCACACCCATAGCCCAGTCGACCGTCGCATCCTCATGATGGTAAACCTGACGACTGATATAACCCGTCACATCACTCCCCAAACGGTCGATGGCCGCATACTTGATTTGACTACCCCTACCAGCTATGATTTCCACGCTGACATTCGCAGCCACCGACTCAGCCCCCTCGCCCAGACTTTCCAACCGCTCCAGATAGGAGAACTTGCTATTTTTACCTGCGATGATGAGGATTTTTTTGACAAATGGCTGAGCAGACGCCCGGTCTTCCAGCAGGGAGATTTCGATAGGCTGGTCAATCTCGACCCCATCTGGCACATAGAGAACCGCTCCGCTGGTAAAATAAGCTGTGTTATAGGCTGCCAGACGATGGCTGTCATCTGGACAAGCCTGCCCTAGATAGGTCTCCAGAAGCTCAGGACGTTCCTCTAAGACCGTCGCAAGGTCTGTCAACACAACTCCCTTATCGATCAGCTCCATAGGCAGTTGTTCTAGGACGGTTTGGCTGCCGACCTCTACCAGCTTAGGATTGTCTCCGATAGCGAGAAAATCAGGCACACTCGGTAGGTCCCAGCTCTGCCCGATAGTAGACGGCATCAACTGCCAACGGTGAAACTTAACCCGCTCAATCACAGGAAATTCCAGCTCTGCCATGTTCTCAACAGCTGCCAACCGACGATCCAACAACCACTGAGGCTCCGCCTGACCCTGTGAAAAGGCTAAAATCGCTTCTTTGGTCATCTACACGTCCTCACTGTACTCTAAGCCCAGCTCCTCGGCAATCTTGGCATAGCCCTCTTGCTCCAGACGAGCCGCTAACTCTGCACCGCCCGAGAGGACGACCCGACCATCCATCATGACATGAACCACATCAGGAGTGATGTAGTTGAGCAGGCGTTGGTAGTGGGTGATGATCATAGCACCGAAGCCCTCACCCCGCATGGCATTGACCCCTTTTGAAACGACCTTGAGAGCATCAATGTCCAATCCTGAGTCAATCTCGTCTAGGAGGGCAAACTTAGGCTCTAACATGAGAAGTTGGAGGATTTCATTGCGCTTTTTCTCCCCTCCTGAGAAGCCTTCATTGAGGTAGCGCTCTGCCATCTCCTCTTTCATGCCCAAAAGCTCCATCTTTTCATCTAGCTTGGTGATAAAGTCACGGACAGAGATTTTATCCTCGTCTTCCTTACCAGCGTTCATGGCCGCACGGATAAACTCGGCATTGGTGATACCAGGGATTTCAGACGGGTACTGCATGGCTAAAAAGAGACCCAGTCGTGCCCGCTCATCCACTTCCAGCTCTAAGATATTGACCCCATCAAAGAGGACCTCCCCTTGGGTCACTTCAAAGTTGGGATTGCCCATGATGGCAGCAGACAGGGTTGATTTCCCTGTGCCGTTTGGCCCCATGATGGCAGCGACCTCTCCTGTTTTCAGGGTCAAGTTGACCCCTTTTAGAATTTCCTTGTCCTCGATGGACACATGCAGGTTTTTGATTTCTAAGGTTGACATAAAAGTTCCTTTCTCACGGCTAACGCCGAGGGTTGTTTATAGTTATTATAACAGAAAAATCCTCGCTTATCAGATACGAGGATTTGGTATTTTTGACACTGATTACGCGTTAAAACTCTCTGTCAACTGAGGCACAACTTGTTTTTTACGAGAAACAGCACCTGGTAAGAAAGCATGGTTATTTTCCAAGGTAAAGTTAAAAGCTGCTTCAACCTTATCCATGTTGCGACCGAGCGCCAAGATTTCTGAGTTAGAGTTGACAATATCTGTAATCATGAGGACAAAGTCGGAATAGCCATTATCAGCAGACGCTTTGGTGATCGCTGCTTCAATCTCCGCCTGACGGCCAAGGACTTCGGCAATGTCAACTGTGTTGACTTGAGCGACACGAACAGGGTTACCGTTGAGTTCAAAAGTCTTGGCATCGATGTCAATCAGCTCTTCGGCTGACTTGCTGGCTAGGTTTGTACCTGCTTTCAAGAGAGCCAAGCCATACTCTTCCAAATTCACCCCTGCCAGCTCTGCTAATTCCGCAGCGACCTGTGGGTCGCTCGCGTGAGTGGTCGGAGACTTGAGCAAGAGCGTGTCCGAAATCAAACCTGACAATAATAAGCCTGCAATCTCTTTTGGCACAGCGACACCAGCCTGTTTGAACTGGCGATAAACAATGGACGACGCTGAACCAACAGGTTCAAGGAGCATATAAAGCGGATTGGCAGTTTCAAAGTTAGCCACACGGTGGTGATCCACGACACCAGCTACCTCAACCTCGCGGATATCACTGATGGACTGCTGAAACTCATTGTGGTCCGTCAAAACAACCTTATCCGATCCTTCTGCTTTGGCAGAAGTCACAACACGCGGTGCTGTAACGCCAAAATAATCCAACGCAAAAGCTGTTTCTTCGTTAGGCTCGCCCAGAAGCACCGCCTCTGCATCACGCCCCCAAGCTTCACGCTCCAAATAAGCCCAAGCGTAGCTTGAAGCCGTAGCGTCAGTATCAGGGTTTTGGTGACCAAAAACTAAAATCTTAGACATGTGAGTAACTCTCTTTCCTTTATTCACCTTATTATAGCAGATTGGGCTTGTTTTGGCAAAAGTTCCTCATAAGGAAATCACGTTTCAAATTAAAAAAATACCCTGGTCAACTCCTCTAACGTGAGGAGCTAACCAAGGTATAGTTTTAAACTATTCCTTTGTTGACAACAACAAGCCAACAATAAAGCCAAGAATAGATGGTAGTACCCAACCCATACCGATGCTTGAGAATGGCAACAAACCATGACCAAAACTAACTAAGCCTTTAACAATTGATAATTCTGCCCATGGAGATGCTGCTAAACCGTCTACGATAGCAGGAAAGAGGGTAAAAATAGTCGTCCAGAGGTAAACGGCCTTTTTACCTTTGAACAGCTTATCTACTAAAGCTAGCAAAACAAGGACAATCGCCAACGGATAAAGAAACATAAGAACCGGAATAGAATAGGCGATAATATTTGTTAAACCAACATTGGCAAAAATAGCTGGGAAAATGGTAGCTGCGGCTAAAAACGTTTTATAAGAGACGCTAGGGAACATCTCTGAAAAAGTCTCTGAGAAAGCTGTTAAGAGCCCAACTGCTGTCTTTAAACAACCAAAGAAGACGATTAAGGCAAGTAATAGGCTACCTGCTGTTCCCAAATAATAACCAGCAATCTGTGCGAGGGCGATGCCACCATTGTCACTGATTGGAAACTGTCCAAGGCTAGTTGCCCCTGCATAAGCTAACAGGGCGTAAATCAGAGCCATAAAGCCCAGGCTGATGGCACCTGCTTTAATCATGTCCTTAGCAACTTGTTTAGGCTGGGTAACACCCAGTCCATTTAAAGCAGAGATAACCACAATGGCAAATGCTAAGGAAGCGAGGACATCAAGGGTGTTATAGCCTTCCAAAATCCCCTTGGTCAGCGCATTAGCTTGATAAGCCTCTTGAACAGCTGCCGCTCCGCTATTGCCCATAGGATTAAAAACAGAGAAAGCCAGCAAGAACCCCAAAACAAGGAGAAAAATCGGATTAAGCACTTTACCAACATAAGTGAGCAGCTTGCTAGCGTTCTGAGAAAGAAGCCAAGCCACCAAAAAGAAAAATGCAGAATAGAAAACCAAGGCTAGGGTTTGTTGCCCTTCTGGAATAAAAGGCACAACGCCAATTTGAAAAGAAGTCGTTGCTAAACGAGGGATGGCAAAGAAAGGACCAATAACGAGATAAAGCAAAATAGTAAAGAACTTGCCATAACCTTTACCAACTTTCGAAGCCAGCTCATAAACACTCTTGCTTTCGGTTAAGCCCATGGCAACGATGGCTAAAAACGGTAGTCCAATGGCTGAAACCAAAAAACCGATGGTCGCTGGCCAGAGGTTAGCCCCTGCTTCTTGCCCCATGTGAACAGGGAAAATCAAATTACCTGCACCGAAGATGATGCCAAACAGCATCGACCCGATATAAATATAATCTTTTTTCTGTAACGTTTTCATAGAAACTCCTTTATAATAATAACGTGATGATACAGCTTGCTAACGACCGATCGCTTTCCCTCCTTACCATCAAAAACAGCTACCCGCAAGAATGGGTAGCTGCTTTTTTGTCGCCCCATTCTCACTCAACACGAATAGGACAGTGACAAAAATTGTACCGTCCTATCTTCTGACAACGACTACCAAAAGTTGTGTTGTTTGTGTCATTGGAAACTCCTTGATGTTTAGTAAGGTTATTTTACCTTAGTCAGATAAGTTTGTCAAGTTTTATTTTTCAGAAAATTTCTGTATATTAACTAATCCGCTTATTATTTTTGCTTGTCATATTGTTCCAGCTGGTGCTTTTCAATTATAGCAATTAAACGTCCTGCATAATCACTACTTGTCGTATAGCCTTCTTGATAAAAGATGGCACTGGCCTCTTTGTAGGTTTTTGCTGTGGCTAGCCTTGTGTATAGCATCTCATCGCCCAATTTGTTAGCCTTTAGCCGAGTCATGTAATCAGCCATGCCTTCAGACCATGTTGAATAAACCTGATAACTCCGCTCGACGTTCTGCTCTTTGCCATCTTTGACCTCTGTTGTCCATAAAACAACACGGCGATTGCCTTCTGAGGCTGGTAAATGATAGAGATTATGGTACTTTACCCCTAGTAAAGTACGACCAGAGTCTGTTTCTAAAAGGGCTTGAGCAATTAAAACCGACGGCATAACCCCATAGCTTTTTCCTAGTTTCTGGGCTTCAGGTGCTATTTTTTTGATAAAGATAGCAGAGCTATCTGAGGTTTTGACCAGCTGATTAGCTGATTTAGGACCACCATTTAGCAAGAGTGGGATCAGGAAGCTGATAATCACACAAACCGTGATAAGCAGAGTGCCAAGAAAACTTAATCGTCGTTTCATCGATTTTTGCTCCTTAATAAATCAAGATATTCCTCCAGAGTCAGCTGATGCTCGGTCATGTATTTGGCGGAAGCAACACCCACATAGCGGTAATGCCAATTTTCCTCAGACACTCCAGTGATATGCTCCGCACCCTTTGTATATCTAAGAATAAAACCGTGTTCAGGAGCCATCGCTGCAATCTGCTTCGCCACATCAGAATAACGCATGATATCAATCGCTAAGCCCGTGTGATGTTCACTGTGACCTGCAGGCAAGACCGTCTGTGAAACAATTGTTGTCGCTTCCTCCTCACTTGTTCCCCCAGCTACCAGCTCAGCCACTCGTGTTTGAAAAAGCGCAGCTTGTTCTTCTACACTCCGATAACCAGAGTAAAGTCTCTGCAAAGGATCGGCATCTAGTGCATGGACAGCTGCCATAAACTGAGTCGTCGCCTCCACAATTCGCTGATCAACAGGAATTCCCTCAACATAACCAAGTTCTGGGACAACATTGTTAAAAGCATAATCCCGATTAACCAGGACTAATTCCCAATCATCAGGGCTAACGTCAGGTAAGGCATCGGTTGGCTCTTTACTGCTGGATGAGCTTGTTACTGCCATGGACGACGATGACGTTGACGATCGAGGAGATTCATCAGTTGTCAGGCGAAAATCACGTGGCGACAGGAAAATGTAGAATCCTACCAAGGCGATCACGATAGCCAGCAACTGCAAGACGACTAGTATTCCCTTATTTCCTCTCATTTGCGAGTGCCTCTCTTCCCTTATAGCGATAAGATAAATCAGCGACTTGTTCAATGCTAAAGTGTCCCTTTTCATAGCTTAAAACAGTCACACTGCCGTTATCAATCATCATCTTTTCCCACCAAGGGTCAATCAGCCACAGGAGCGTGGCGATGGTCATCCCATGACAAACCACAAGCCCGTTGCCACCACCTCTTGTCTCCAAGCGCTCTGCGATGCTCACAAATCCCTGCCAAATACGGTCGCGCAATACCTCCCAAGGCTCCGCCCAGCCAGCTGTATCAGCCTCCACCAAAGCTTCCGCGATTTCTTGATAGGTTAAATTTGTCAATTTCTTGTCAAGACCAACGACGCTTGTTCTAGGCAACACACCGTGGAAGAGCTCCTCATCGTACAGACCTTCCAAGCTACCAAAACACCACTCACGTATACGACGATCTGCCGTATGCGGTAAGCTCTCCTGACCGAGCTCTTTTAAAACAATCGCTAAGGTCTCAAGAGTTCGACCGCTATCACTTGAAAAAGCTTCATCAAATGTCAATCCATCTACTGCGAATCCTTGACCCAGCTCTCGAATGCCTTCACGACCTAACGTTGTCAGAGGACTATCGCACCAACCTTGGGCACGCCCCAAGGTATTGAACATCGTCTTGCCATGACGAACAATATATAACCGTGTTTCTGTCATTGTTAACTCCTTTATGATATTATAACATAAAACCTAGCCAGACGTCACAACAAGATTCATTCAGAACAAGCACTCTCTTCTCATATTCTGACTAAAGTCGGCATTGACACCATCCAAGGTCAACATGAGAATCACTTATGTTATCTTCCTCTGAATCCTCTTAATGAAGTCGATTGAAAATCATGCTACTTTCTTACTTATTTTTCCTTGCCTATTATCATGTTGCACTGCCGTAACTTCTCAAGCACCCTGATTTTCAGCTGGGTGACTTTCTGAAATGTTTCGGTCATTACCCTGAGTTCAGGAATATTCACATAACACAAAAAGCACCAACCATGAGGTCGGTGCTATTATTTGATGTCTAATCGTTACTGATTATTCACCGCGGTGTTTTTTGATGATTTCTTCTTGTACAGACTTAGGCACATCTTCGTAGTGGTCAAAGACCATCATGAAGGTACCACGACCTTGAGTTGCTGAACGAAGAACTGTTGCATAACCAAACATTTCAGCCAATGGCACATAAGCACGAACGACTTGAACGTTACCACGAGCTTCCATACCATCAACGCGTCCGCGACGAGCTGTCACGTGACCCATAACATCACCGAGGTTGTCCTCTGGTGCGGTGATAGTGACAAGCATCATTGGCTCAAGGATAGCTGGTTGAGCTGATTTAGCTGCTTCTTTAAGGGCAAGAGATGCCGCAATCTTGAAGGCTGTTTCAGATGAGTCGACATCGTGGTATGACCCATCGTAAAGCTTCGCTTTCACGTCAACCATTGGGTAGCCTGCAAGGACACCATTAGCCATAGACTCGATGAGACCTTTTTCAACAGCTGGGATAAATTCACGAGGAACCACACCACCGACGATAGCGTTCTCGAACTCGAAACCTTTACCTTCTTCGTTTGGTGTAAATTCGATCCAAACGTCACCGAACTGACCTTTACCACCAGACTGACGTTTGAAGAATCCACGCGCTTGAGTAGAAGCACGGAAAGTTTCACGGTAAGATACCTGAGGCGCACCAACGTTTGCTTCTACTTTGAACTCACGACGCATACGGTCAACAAGGACGTCAAGGTGAAGCTCACCCATACCAGAGATAACGGTCTCACCAGTTTCTGGGTTAGTTTCAACGCGGAAGGTTGGGTCTTCTTCAGCCAATTTAGACAAAGCAACACCCATCTTATCTTGGTCAGCTTTAGACTTAGGCTCAACCATGAGTTGGATAACTGGTTCTGGAACATCGATTGACTCAAGAATGATTTTCGCTTTCTCATCAGTCAATGAGTCACCAGTAGTGGTGTCTTTCAAACCAACGGCAGCAGCGATGTCACCAGAGTAAACTGTTTCGATTTCTTGACGGCTGTTAGCGTGCATCTGAAGGATACGTCCGATACGCTCACGCTTACCTTTAGACGTGTTCATCACGTATGAACCTGAGTTAAGAACACCAGAGTAGACACGGAAGAAGGTCAAACGACCTACGAATGGGTCTGTCATGATCTTGAAGGCAAGGGCCGCAAATGGCTCTTCATCAGATGATGGACGCTCTTCTTCAGCGTCTGTATCTGGGTTGATCCCTTTAATCGCTGGGATATCAATTGGGCTTGGCAGGTAGTCAAGTACCGCATCAAGCATCAACTGAACACCCTTGTTTTTGAAGGCTGAACCACAAAGAACAGGGAAGAATTCAACGTTGATGGTTGCTTTACGGATACCAGCTTTCAATTCCTCTTCAGTGATTTCTTCACCTTCAAGGTACTTCATCATGAGCTCTTCGTCAGTTTCAGCAACAGCTTCAACCAACTTCTCACGCCACTCTTGCGCTTGCTCAAGGTATTCAGCTGGAATCTCTTCTTCACGAATATCTGTACCAAGGTCGTTGGTGTAGATTTCAGCTTTCATCTTAATCAAGTCGATGATGCCAGTGAAGTCATCCTCTGCACCGATTGGGAGTTGGATTGGGTGAGCATTTGCTTGTAAACGATCATGGAGGGTAGACACAGAGTAAAGGAAGTCCGCACCGATTTTGTCCATTTTGTTGGCAAATACGATACGAGGAACGCGGTACTCAGTCGCCTGACGCCATACGGTTTCAGTTTGTGGCTCAACACCTGATTGTGAGTCAAGAACGGTAACTGCACCGTCAAGTACGCGCAGGGAACGTTGTACTTCGATGGTGAAGTCAACGTGTCCTGGGGTGTCGATGATGTTGACACGAGTGTCTTTCCATTGAGCAGTTGTTGCCGCAGAGGTGATAGTGATACCACGCTCTTGCTCTTGCTCCATCCAGTCCATTTGTGACGCACCTTCGTGGGTCTCACCGAGCTTATGGATTTTACCAGTATAGTAAAGGATACGCTCAGTTGTTGTTGTCTTACCGGCATCGACGTGCGCCATGATACCGATGTTACGAGTTTTTGCTAACGAAAATTCGCGTGCCATGAGGTTATTTCTCCTATAAATTTTGATTTCGGTACTATTATACCATATTTTATAAAGAACGGATAGGCAGAGGCCTACCCGTTCGAGTTTTCTCTTTTTAGTTGGGCGTTGGTTCTGTCCAATGCAGATTGCTTTGGCAAACAAGTCACTGACAAAAAGATAAAATCTCCTAGAAGCCTAAGCTTCGTCGTCGCTTTTCCTATTTTGTCTAGGATTTGTTTAACGCTCTCGTATCTTAGAGTTGAATACGGTCGGCATACTGTCAGTGAAAAATGATAATCTTCCTAGATTGCAAGCAATCATCGTCAGATTCCTATTTTTCACTTGTATGCTCGCCCTTAATATCCTAAGATTACCAACGGAAGTGTGCGAAGGCACGGTTGGCTTCAGCCATTTTGTGAGTGTCTTCACGTTTCTTCACAGATGCACCTGTGTTGTTTGCAGCGTCCATGATTTCTTTTGCCAAACGGTCAATCATAGTGTGTTCTCCACGAGCGCGTGAAGCGTTAACCAACCAACGAAGCCCAAGTGTTATACGACGCTCTGGACGCACTTCAACTGGAACTTGGTAGTTAGAACCACCGACACGACGAGCACGAACTTCAAGAACAGGCATGATGTTCTCCATCGCTGTCTCAAATACTTCGTTAGCGTCGTTGCCAGTTACTTCTTTGATTTGCTCGAAAGCACCGTAAACGATGCTAGCCGCTGTACCACGCTTACCGTCAAGCATCACGCGGTTGATCAAGCGAGTAACTAATGTTGAATTGTACAATGGATCTGCCAAAACTTCACGTTTTGGGGCACGGTTTTTACGACTCATTCTTAGATTCTCCCTTCTTAGCCTTTAGGACGTTTTGCACCGTATTTAGAACGGCCTTGTTTACGGTTAGCAACACCTGCTGTATCAAGTGCACCACGAACGATATGGTAACGCACACCCGGAAGGTCTTTTACACGTCCACCGCGGATAAGTACAACGCTGTGCTCTTGCAAGTTGTGGCCGATACCTGGGATGTAGGCAGTAACTTCGATGAGGTTGCTCAAACGTACACGAGCGAACTTACGAAGGGCTGAGTTAGGTTTTTTAGGGGTCATTGTTCCAACACGTGTTGCAACACCACGTTTTTGTGGAGAAGACACGTTAGTTGTCACTTTGCGGTGGCTGTTGTAACCAACGTTAAGCGCTGGTGATTTAGATTTTTCTACTTTAGATTGACGTGGTTTACGAACCAACTGGTTAATTGTAGGCATCTACATTCTCCTGTAAAATTTTTAGTTTTGGTTGGACAAAGCGATCGGTGACATCCTCTATCCTGCGTGTACTTTTGCAACATTTGTCAGCACGTCTCTGTACACTTTTGAGAGACCAAAAGTAAAAAGTACCGTCTAGTATCATACCACAAGTTTAGTCTCCTCGTCAAGTGATTTGAGATTTTATTTTCTAAATCTAGTTCGACTTGCTTTTTTGGCATTTTTTTGGAAAAATGGAAGAAAATAAACTAAAGGAGTGCCTATGACTAAAATTACTCAATTGCTTAAAAAACTTAACGAGGAACAGGTCTATGCCGCAGTCGTGTCTGATCCTGTCTCTATCAACTACCTCACCGGTTATTACAGCGACCCACATGAACGCTACATGTTCCTCTTTCTCTTTTGGGAAAAAGAACCCGTGCTCTTTCTACCTGCTCTTGATGCCGCACGAGCAGAGGCGACAGTTTCTTTCCCAGTTGTTGGTTATGTTGACTCAGAAAATCCTTGGGAAAAAATCAAGGCTATTCTGCCAAAGACGGACTACCCTCAGGTAGCCATCGAGTTTGATAACCTCAATGTGACCAAGCTGCGAGGCTTGGAGACTGTGTTTTCCAGCCAATTTGTCAATCTGACCCCGGCCATCAACCGCCTGCGTTTGATTAAATCAGCTGATGAGATTGAAAAAATGCACGCTGCTGGGCTATTGGCCGATAAGGCCGTCCAAATCGGGTTTGACAATATCAGCCTGGACAAAACAGAGACTGATATTATCGCCAACATCGAGTATGAGATGAAGCGACTGAGCTATGGCATGAGTTTTGAGACCATGGTGTTGACAGGCGATAACGCGGCCAATCCGCACGGTATTCCTGCTGATAATCGAATCGAAAACAACGCCTTCCTGCTCTTTGACTTGGGCATCGCTGCCAACGGCTATATGAGTGACATGACACGGACAGTGGCTGTTGGTCAGCCTGACCAGTTCAAAAAGGACATTTACCAACTCTGTCTGGAGGCTCAATTAGCCGCTCAAGACTTTATTAAGCCTGGTGTGACCGCTAGCGAAGTAGATGCAGCTGCTCGCTCTATCATTGAAAAAGCAGGTTACGGTGAGTATTTCAACCACCGTCTGGGGCATGGCATTGGGATGGATGTGCACGAATTCCCATCCATCATGGCAGGTAATGATTTGGTCATTGAAGAAGGCATGTGTTTCTCGGTCGAGCCTGGTATCTATATTCCTGGAAAGGTCGGTGTCCGTATCGAGGACTGTGGTGTGGTCACCAAAACAGGTTTTGAAGTCTTTACCCACACAAGCAAAGACCTGCTCTACTACTAATTAAACAGATAAAAAACGATTTATACCATTGGACTTGGTCAATCGGACTTGGTCAATCGTTTTTTTATCTAGTTTAGGTCAAAGTCCAATTTGATCCGTTCGAGCACTTCTTGTAGGAGAGGGCGATTGAAGGTATAGTGTCCTTTAGTCTGTCCTGAAATCAGCAATAGGTTGGCATTGACCAGTTTTTGGACATGGAAGGTAACCGTGGCTGGACTGATGCCAAGACTGTCTGAGATGGCCTTACTCTTCTCGCCGTGTAGGCCGATTCTCTGCAAAATCTCATAGCGGACAGGGTCACTGAGGCTTTTGACCACCACATCAAGAACATCCTTGTCCACCACTTGACGGTTACCGATAAAAGCAGCCACACGGGAGAAGAGTTGGAAATAGGCAGGGCTGTCTGGTCGATTTTTATCATAGCCGACCATTTGCATAAACTGCAAAGGCGATGTCACAAAAACCTCACAGCTGCTGCGTCCTGTTTCAGCTAGGACACCCAACACATCGTGTGACGTGTTCGCAAACAAGTCTGGGATGTCCAGCTGTTCAGAAAAAGAGCGAATCTCCTCCTCAAACTGGGCATAAAAGGGCTCATAGAGGGGACAAAGTTCCTGATAAAGAGCACTCATGCCCTGAACACATTCCTTTAGGTGCTGATAGGACCAGAGCAACTGCCAGCGATAAGCAGGATCATCTGAGAAATCCTCCAAGACAAGTAGTAACGCCTCCAAACTGAGACTATCTTGTTCCTCATCGGTTAAGGAAAGGGCGAACTCCTGCTCCAGCACTGCCTCTGGTATAGCCTCAATCAAACGGGGCAGCTCTGCCATGTCCAAGGGATCCTGCCCCTGTGCTAGGAGGTGACGGTAGAGCCGCAGGAAAAAGTGCCGATGAAAATAACGGTCAATCAGCTCCTTGTAAGGGGCAAGGACTGCCTTTACCTCCTCCAAGGTGGCAAGGGCATCTGCCATGACTGCGCGCTCCTGGCTGGTCATGTCCACATGGCTATAATCCACATAAACGAGATTGGGTAGCCAGAGAAAATCAACCAGACGGCTGCGATGAAGATGCGTCAAAAACTTCATGAGACCTCCTTTGTATTTAAGCGAGAACTAAAAATGATGTAACCAACAGACAGGACTAACATGACCAGCATCAGGTGCTGAGCCGGGAAGATGACCATAAGTCCAGCTAGAAGGACTTTCATCAGGATAACACCCAACTGAAAATAGGTCGCCATACCTGAGAAAATCATGCCGATCTTGTCCTCAGGGAGACTGTTTTTCACCAAGGATCCCATCTTAGGGTTGACAATCCCGATACCGAAGTTGGTCAACAGCAGCACACCCAAAAACAAGTAGGTCTGGTGCCAGTAGAGGGTCAGAAAGATAGGCAGTAAAACAATGATTCCATACCGTAAAAAACGGATTAAGTCAATCGTCATACGACCTGACATGACCGCGATATTCCCCAGCAAACCACCGACCATCATCACCACACCAATAACAGACAGGGTCAGGTCAGGAGAGCTAAAACCGAAGGCCTTGTCCTCCGTCATCACCAAGAGAACAAAGGTTTCGATACTGGCAAAAACAGCATTAAATAAAGGAACAACAAGCATGGCAAATCGCACAGCAGGAATGCGATTCCTCTCTGTCAAGGCCAGCTTTAAGCTGGACCATAAATCTGCAACAAGGGACTTTTCCGACGGACGGTCAACAACAGTGATCGGGTCTTTGAGCAGAAGAGCATTTAGTGACTTACTCAAGAACAGCATGCCCACCGCACAGACGAGAAAGGTGACCGCGTTGAGGTAGGCCAGGTTTTGGTAGGTCATGATAGCAACCAGAGCCGCGCCGCTAAATTTGAAAAGAATGGCCATGGTTTGAAAAATACTAGACGAAAAACCATGCCTTGCTCTCGCTCCTCAGGCCCCAGCACCCGCAAACTGATGGGCTGATAGAGCCCACCCTCAAACTGCCCTGACATGTCAGACAGAAAATTCAGCAAAGACACAGCCACAACCACCCATAGGCTTGGCAGAAACCCCATGACAAGGCCGACCACCAGGTAAATGGCAAAGCGGAAAAACTGCGTTGCGATGATTAAGGGCACTTTTCTGGTCTGCTTATCCGCTAGGTAGCCCATGATAAAGGCAGATAAAATAGGCAAGGTCTCGGACATGGTCACGATAGCAATCGCTGTCTTAGGCTCTGGCAACAGCAAGACATAGTTCATCAGAGCCAGATAATAGACACTATCACCAAAGTTGGACAACAAGTCCAAGCCCAAAACGGATAGGTACAATTTATTGGATAGGATTTTTTTCATCACACCCTATTTTCAATTATTACTAAAAACTTTTTTTGCGATTATCTAAATTATATCAGAAACCAAATTTTAGTCAATACTAAATTTCAATTTTGATAAAAGAAAAAACGAGGTTAACCTCGTTTTAGTTAGTAGCGTGGTAGAGTTTATAAACAACCTGCCGATTGAGCTTGTGCCGCTTCGCCACATCCTTGATGGCAGCATTGGGCTTCTGACCTTGGGCAATAGCTTGCGCAACTAGGTCTATAATGGTCTGATCTGTCAACTCATCAGGTTTATGCTGACTTTGCTCGTAGCCAGCGACCAGTATCAGGCACTCCCCCTTGGCTGGATGTTCTGTCAGATAAGCGATCGCTTCAGACACCGTGCCCCGCTGGTACTCCTCATAGAGTTTGGTCAGTTCACGCACCACCACCACCTGCCGGTCACCATAAACCGACAGCACATTAGTCAAGGTAGCGACTAAACGGTGAGGAGACTCGTAAAAAATCTGGGTCTCTGGATAATGTTTCTTTTCTTCGAAAAAAGCGAGCTGCTGGCCTGATTTTCTCGGTAAAAACCCATAAAACACATGCGGTTGTGGCATCAGTCCACTGGCGATTAGGGCTGTCAAGCCCGCGCTGGCGCCTGGTAAAGCAACAACTGGCACCTCCTGTGCCAGTGCCGCCTGCACCAAATCATGCCCTGGATCTGAAATGCTGGGCATCCCTGCATCTGATACCTGAGCAAGTGATTGACCTGACACCAAGAGATCAATCAGAACAGGAATCTTCTCTACGGCATTGTGCTCATGAAAACTGGTCTGACGCGTTGTAATGCCAAAGTGCTTGAGCAAGAGACCTGTATTTCGCGTGTCCTCTGCCGCAATCAAATCAACATTCTTAAGCACCTCGACCGCCCGAAAGGTCATGTCCTCCAGATTGCCGATCGGGGTCGGCACCAAATACAAGGTTCCTGCTCCGCTATTATCCTTAAAACTTCGCTGTATTCTCATCGATCATCCCTGTACAATAATTCCATACAAATCAAGCAATCTTCTCTACTTCCACGGCTTTGCCCATAAAAGTCATTGCAGACATGGAAACCTTCATTGTAGAGTTGCTCCAGATGCTCCTTGCCTGTGTTATGGGTGTTTTTCTCAACAGCTGGTGCTTGTCGCTGAGCGAGCAACTCCTGCAACTGCCGATTTTCCAGACGCAATCGGGCATTCTCCTCTAATACGGTCTGGACCTGTTTTTTTAGGCGCTCGCTAGTCCCTAAAACTGTCAGCAGTTCTTCTGAAAAGCCATCAAAGGCCTGCAAAAGTTCCTTATTTGTCATTCTTCCTCCTCTAACGTCAACACCAGATAGTCCAAAGCGTTTTGGAAACTGACATTGGCTTGCCACATCCGCCTGACTTGATAGAGTTTCTCCACAATCTCCGCTCCTTTGTTGGCGTCTTCGGACTGAGCGGCTTGGCTGGTCAGTAACCGAAAGCACCAATCCTGTTCGGTCTTATCACTCGCCTTATTAACCAAGCGACTGACCTGCAAGTAAGCCTCTTCTTTACCCAATAACAACTGGTCTATCAAGCGTTGGCAAAGCCCTATCAAATCCAGCAGGCGTTTATTTGTTGCTAAGTCTGCGAGTTGATGCGGTGAGTTGGTCAGCTCCGCTAAAAGGCTTGCTTGGCTTTTTAACAGACCAGTCGCCTCAAACTGCCGCAACAGATAAGCTCTGTCTGTCGGGCAACGAAACAGTTGACAGCGACTTTTTATCGTTGGTAAAACCTTTTCTTCATCACTCGTCAACAGAAAAATATAGTAGTTGCTGGTTGGTTCTTCAATCTGTTTGAGGAGAATATTGGCAGCGTTGGCGTGCATCTTATCAGCATCCTTGATGATGAAGACTTGGCAGTCGCCTTCGTAGCCTGATTGTGCAAAATCTCTTGCCAGCTCACGGATTTGTTCCGTTTTAATCAGCTGTCCCATAGGTTCAACCACCGTTACATCCGCAAATTCGCCTACAGCAATCAAGCGACAAGAACGGCATTTCCCGCAGGGCAAGTTTTCAGCAGATAAGTCCTCGCAAAAACGACTCTGTGCCAGATAAATGGCCAGCTCAAAACTCCCAAATTCTCCTGAGAATAAATAGGCATGGCTCAGTCTACCTCTTGCTAAGAGCCTGTCAAACGAGACTAGTAAGTTAGGTTGCAGTTCTGTTAAGACCTCTCTCATCTCTCTAAGAGCTCCTTAATGTGCAGATAAGTCTCTTCAATGACTTCTGGCAAGGGTTGACTAGCATCAATGGTTACGATGCGTTTTTCTTGCTTTGCTATGGCCTGGTAGCCCGCACGAACCCGCTGGTGCATGTCTAATCGCTCCAAGTCAAGGCGATTGACTTCTCGGTCACTATTTTGTTCGATACGTGCCAGACCAAGCTCAGAAGGCACATCAAAATAGAGGGTCAAATCAGGTACTAAACCATCTGTCGTAAAGTTGTTTAACCACCTCACACCGTCAACTCCGAGTCCTCTCCCATAGCCTTGATAAGCGACCGAACTATCGATAAATCGATCCATCAACACCAGTTCCCCCTTACCTATAGCGGGCAGAACCTTCTCCACCAGATGCTGCCGCCTAGCCGCGATATAAAGCAATAACTCAGTCTTGTCATCCATAGCTGTATGCTCAACATCCAGAATTAACTCTCGAATTTTCTCAGAAATCGCTACGCCTCCAGGTTCGCGTGTGACGGTGAGACCATCTGAACACAAATCTGCCAACCGCGGCACTAGTGCGTTCAGAACGCTGGTTTTCCCTGCGCCATCTGGCCCCTCAAAACTAATCAACAACCCTCTTGTCATGACTATCCTCTTTTCTATAGTTTTATTTTATCATTTTTTAGTTAGAAAATATAGCCTAAGTATACGAGAAGAGGGCAGCCGTATGACAGCAGGTATTGTCACTATTGTATCCTTTCTTTGCGAGCGTCTCTCAGTACAGCATCGCTCAAATCTAAACCAAGAGTATCCGCTTTGGACTTATAGCAAGAAAAAATATCAAAATCATGTCCTTAAGCCAATTATTTCTCTATGGATTGGTCACAGTAGCGCAAAAAAGCGAGATATTTTGATTTTTCAATGAAACTATGTTATAATTTGCTTTAAATGAGAAGAAAATTAAAACCCATCGTTGTGCTAATCTTTTTTAGCCTGATTACCCTAGTGATGGGAGTTGCCTACCTCAAAGAAAGGCAGCTGGATAAACAGGTGCTTCAACAAGCTAGCCAAACCATTCCAACCGCTAGCCTACCTTCTATCAATCCTGCTCCTTCATCATCTGCTGAAGAAGACATCGTTGAATTAAAACCCATTATTGATGTTTCCGGCTGGCAACTACCCTCTGATATGGATTACGATACCGTTTCACAGCATGTTTCTGGTGTTATCGTCCGCGTTTATGGCGGGTCAAAAATTACCAAAAATAACAACGCATCACACACCACAGGTATTGATAAATCTTACAAAACCCATATCACTGAGTTTCAAAAACGTGGTATCCCTGTGGCTGTCTATGCCTACGCTCTAGGTACTAGCGAAAAGGAGATGCGTGAGGAAGCTCGCGAATTTTACAAAGCCGCTTCGCCTTATAAACCAACATTTTATTGGGTTGATATAGAGGAAGAAACCATGTCAAACATGGATCAAGGGGTCAAAGCATTTCGCGATGAACTTAAAAAACTTGGTGCTGAAAACGTTGGACTCTATATCGGTACTTATTTTATGACTGAGCAACAGATTTCAATTGATGGATTTGACGCTATCTGGATTCCGACATACGGCGGCAATACCGGTTATTACGATGCTGCCCCGCAAACGGATATTGAGTACCATCTCCACCAGTATACCGACCGAGGTTGGATTGCTGGTTTCAATCATGATGTCGATATGAATCAAATTGCCCCTACTCAAGAGAACAAACTAGCTATTTTTAAAAAATTATTCGGCTCATTGCCATCAACCAATTAAATAACCTGTAAAACTCCTGAATCAAGTCATTGATTTAGGTTTTTTACTAGCAATCAAAAAACTAGACTGGTTCATGACCAATCTAGNCAACCAATTAAATAACCTGTAAAACTCCTGAATCAAGTCATTGATTTAGGTTTTTTACTAGCAATCAAAAAACTAGACTGGTTCATGACCAATCTAGTTTTTATTAACTTACCTAGCTCGTCTTCTCAGTCCGGCTAAGCCTAGGGCTGATAAGAGGGCTGTTGCGCCGACAGCGGCTAGAGCTGTGTGGGCATCGCCTGTTGCAGGGAGTCCCTTCTTACTTGCTGGTGCTGAAGCTACAGGAGCTGATGATTGGCTTGTTGCTTTAACAAGCTTAGCAACTTCTGCCTTGATGGCTTCGAGTGCAGCTTCAGTTTCTGCGAAGGCTACCTTGACAGCCGAATCGCCTTTTTGCTCGTCAGTCAAGTTGGCTGCATCAATTGCTTTGAGCAAATCGGTCGCCAACTTAGCCTTGTCCACAGGTTTATCTGGTGTATTGCCAGTATTTGGTGTGTTACCTTGGTTAATGCCTGGGTTACCAGGATTTGAGGTGTCCCCACCTTGACCAGGGGTTCCTGGGGTCGGAACAGGATTTGGTGTTGAATCTGACGTTGGCGGAACCGGTGTTGATTGTGGCTCATCACCAATACCATACTCACTGGAGTGCTCTGCAGTGAACGTGGCATAGCGCTGGCCATCACGAGTTATTGTTGTGAATGGCAGAGCATGGCTCTGGTCACTATTTGGCAAGTAAACCACTTGAGCGACATCTTTGCCGTCATCAATTGGCAGGTAGACGTCAACTGGAGCAGTTGGCTTGATGACATTACCATCCTTGTCGACCAGCTCGATGTCAAAGAGGTCGTAGTCGGTACCTTTGAGGATGGCTGGTGTTTCAGGGTTGTTGGTTTCTTTGTGGAAGACCACTCTCAAGCCTGCCACCTTGGCATCCGCTGATTGAACCTCTGCGATGATACCTGAGTCAGTTTGAGGGTTGACGTCAGTAATTTGACGCGGTGGTTGTGTGGTGTCAGGTTTGGTTGTGTTGTCGCCTTGGTTAGTATCGGTGTTATCACCTGAGTCGTTATCGGCGTTATCACCTTGGCTGCCACCATTATTCTGGTCATCGCCCGGGGCTGGGGTGGTACCAGCTGAATCGTCGGTTGCGCCTGAATCTTGACCTGCATCGCCTGACGGACTATCAGAATCTGAGCTGTCTTGGCTATCACCATTAGCCTGATCACCACCTGGGGTTGTGTTTGAATCAGTTGAATCGCCTGGTGTGCCTGGATTTTGACCTGCATCACCTGACGGATTGCCTGAATCTGAGTTGCCTTGGTCTTTGTCTGTTTCTGGCGTTTCATCATCTGGCGCTTGAGTTGACTGGTCGACTTCCTCATAATAGGTTGCCAATTCATAAACTTCAAAGGCTTGGTTGCCATGTTCTAGCTTGATGTCCAGCAAATGTTTGACACCTTCTGGGACAATCAGCGTTTTGAAGCTACTGTCCAGCTGTCCAAGGACAATCCACTTGCTTACCACATCACGGTCATGCTGCTCTGCTATTTCCTCAACCACGCGAGCCTTAACGGTAACCACCTGACCATCAGCGAGTGTTGACAAGATTGTCACATGGTTATGATGGGTGTTTTCAGACAAGTGATAAGTGAGTTCCCCAGCTTGACCTTGGGTGCGATAGCTGGTCAGGAGGCGTCCGTCAACAACATGCGTTGCCAAGGAGTCTTGAGTTTCTGCGCCACTTGTGACAACGGTTTGGTCATTAACAGTCTTGACAAATTCGCCGTCGTTAATCACCAGTTCAGTAAAGCCAACAAAGCGGTGGGTGTAATCTGCAGTGAAGAGAACCCGCAAGTACTTGGCAGTAACTGGAGTCGTCAGACTACCCTCGATATAGCGATTACCTGGTTGTGTGCTATCGTGAGTCCAACCATCTGTCAGAGAATCATCCCGACGTGGGTTTTCCTGACCATCACCAACAGTCACGACATCTGTCCAGGTTTGACCATCTGGGCTAATCTGAATCTTACCGTCGCGCAAGTAATTCTGAGTGCCATCTTGGATATAGGCACGAATTTTGCGTACCGGACGCTCACTACCTAGGGTCAGAACGATATTGCCACCTGAACGTGGGTAGTCAGAAAACTCTACAAAATTATTGAGTTTGCCATCAAAGAGCTCCGCGAGATTGTTGCGGTTACGCACATCAGAGGAACCGTAGGTAGAGTGAATGCCCATAGTAGTTGACGTCAAGCTGTCTGGCAAGATTTCCTTGGTCTTAACCACCAAGGCTTGTGCCGTGATAGACTGATTGCTACTTGTTTCGTTGATAAGACGAACATACCGAACCAAATCTTGTCTGTTAATCTGGTCATTTCGATACCATTCGACACCATTTGGTGAATAGAGGAGACTGAGTTGATCGTTGCTTGCTCCTGTCAGAGCGATACTTTCCAGCTGATGCAATCTAGCCAACTTCAAGCCGATATAATCAGACGGTTTCAGTGTAGCGTCAGCCGGCAGAGCTAGGCGATAACTGTCCTGACCAAGAACTGTTCGTGCGTCTGCAAGTTCAGCAACAGAGGTCTCTGTGTAATCGGCTACGCCTTCGTTACTCTCCAGTTTGAACTCGGCAATCCGCCACCATTTATTCATGGCTTGAGCATTCTTAATCCGAACGGCCTTGGCTGTGACAGCTGTCGGAATGGTAATGGTCGTATCACCATTAACATCCGCCAATCTATGCCAAGTTTGACCGTCTGGGCTATATTCCACGACACCGCGACCAATCTTGTCGCCCGTGCCTTGGACAATAATCACCTTAGATAGCGGCGTGGCTTGTTCGAGATTAAGCTGTACCCAGCTATCAGCAGGGGTATTGTCCTGACCGTTGCTGTTTGCAAACATGGCTTCTGTGGCAGGGTTGTTGTCTAGTGCTTGATCTTGACTGGTGCTGTATTTGTAAATGAGGTTACTGCTGGTGGTAATGGTACCTGTCAGCTGATTGCTACGTTGCCCTTGTTCCAATGGACGGTTGATAGCAATCTCACGCACACCCAACCAAGTGTTTTCTTTCGGTGCTGTTGCAATGATACGGACCGCCTTGGCCTTAATCGCCAAATCTGTAAAGGTCAGTTGGTTTTCATTGCCGACATAGGCAGGACTATCCAGTTTCACCCAGGTATCTTGCTCGTTGAGGTATTGAACATCAGCTGCCGCAAAGGTATCTCGTAGATTGCTGGTTGCCCCCATAGCAAAGCCAAGACTGGTCAGCTCAATCGGACGATTGAAGGCTAATCCAACATAATCACCAACAGCAATACGGTTTGGACTCTGACTAAGCACTTGAGTGGTCAAGTCACCGTCTGTCAACTTGCTCAAATCACCTTGAGCGAGGTTACGGTTGGTGATGAGGCTAGTCTGAATGACACTAGGGTCCAAGGCCTGTTCAATCTGACCTGCCACATGTTCAAAGAGATTGAGGATAAATGGACGGATGTGTTGGACACCCAGCTCAGCCGCCTCATAGTGATTCACATACCAGAACGTATGGTTCTTAGACTGATTGTAGCGATCCAGACCTGCCTTGTAATTATCCCACAGGGTCGCTTTGTCACCATTCAGGTGCTCGGTAGCAGTCAGCAGGCTATCCAGAGCAGTCATCTGATCAATGGTGTTATCCAACCAGTGACTGATTTGGTCTTTCATCCGCTCATGGCCAGACGTCTTGTAGACTTCGGCTGCTGTTTTTAGCTTGGCAAATTCCTGACGGAGTTCAGAACGTTCAGCAGTCACATCATCCCCTGCTTTGAGCTTGTTGATGAAGGCTGTCAGTTTCGGAGCCAGCTCAACAGACTCTTCTAATTTCACCACACGGCTGTCCATGTTCTGGTTAATCATGTGCTTACCGAGTTCACGGAAGGCACGAGATGTCTCGCTATCCTTAAAGGTACCTGTTTCTGCAAAGTTAAAGGCAACATCATTGACAGATTTGGCTTGACTTTCTGAACCCCAGACTTTCCAGGTGTACTCAGCTGCATTGAAGAGAGCAATCTTAGATGGTTCAGACTGCTGCATCGGATTGAGCATGATGCCGGCAATTAGACTAGGGTCAATAGATGGGTGCAAAAATTTCTCGCCACCGCCCAAAATCAAGTGTTGCTTGGAGTTATCTGTTGTCGGCCAGTTAATCCAAAGTTGCACAGGACGATAAGCACTACCCCCAGCCTCCAGATTGGTCTTGAGGTTGTTCAGGAAGGCGCTAGACACTTCACCCCAGATACGACCACCTGTCAACGTCAGAGCACTGGTCTCAGGCAGATTGGCATTGAGAGAGCGAAGCTCTGCTTCACGACCATTACCCCAATACTCATGAGGAACAAAGACCATCTCCTTACGAAGACCGTTATAGGTTGCTTGTTTCTCGGTCAGCCAATCTGTCAAGTCACGCATGAGGCGATTGTAACTGTCATAACCACCTGCTGGTCGTGGCGCATCGTCTGCTAAAATGCCAAACTCACGCACTCCAACATCCATGAGCTGGGTAAACTTAGACTTGATAACCGTCAAATCTTCTTGATAAACGCTATCATTATCAAAGCGAACACGGTTATGCATGAATGGGTGCAAGGTCCACACATAGCGGGTCTTGCTTTGGTTACCAGCACGAGCCAGTTCTTTAATCTCAGCTAATTTTTCCTCAGGGTAGAGTTCGCGCCAACGACTGTTATGGTAAGGGTCATCCTTAGGTGCAAAGAAGTATTGGGTCAGCTTGAGGTCGCCACCGTAGCGCATCAGTTCGGCACGGTCAGCATTTGACCATGGATTACCGTAATAACCCTCGATGAAGCCACGGTTCTTGATATCTGCATAATCCTGAACCGTTACATAGCGGAGCACAGGCTTCTCACTATCCTTGAGCATGTGCTTGAGGGTTGTCAGACCATGGAAGACCGCATCGGTGTCCTTACCAACAACGGAGATACTATTGCCCTTGATCACCAGACTGTGGGCGTCAATCTTGTTGTAAAGCTCTGGGGAAATAGCAGAGCCTGCCTGATGGCGACTTGCTGCAGTTTCCTGACCATGAATGCCCAAGAAGATGTTGGTGGCACTGTCCACCGCTGCTTGGCTGGTGCTGTAAGAGATGTTATTGGCTTGCAAGGTCTCTTTGAGACGGTTGCGGGTGTAAATGTCAACGCCACTGCCAATGACCAGATTAACAGCGCCATCAAGACGCACTAAGCCATCACCATAAGTCACCTGTTGCGGCGTTGGGAAGACCGTATAGGTCTTGGTCAGGTAAGCAGGATCTGTCAAGGCTGCTGTCACATCCACTGTTGTCGGTGCTGTCCAGCTATCTGGCAATTCTTCTGTCCCATCTGTCACAACCTCACTCACTTGACTCGGCAAGATGGTGAAGGACTTGGTCACGATTCCCTCATAGCGCCCTAGACCTGTCACAGTCACCGTACCTTGCGTTTGGCGATTAGCCTGACCGATATTATCGGCGTAAGTCAGGCGATAATCGGTGTTTTCCACCAGAACCTGACCAGCTACTGTCACCACTGCTTGAGGGGTCAAGACTTGTCCAGTATGGGTGACGGACTGATGAGACAAGCTCACATGACCATCTGTTAAGGCAATCTTAGCTTCTGGGTCAGTCACTTCTCTCACACGGAATTCACTGACTGCCATAAAGCGATTTGGACGATCTCCAAGCGTATTAACAGCTTGAAGCTTAACGTAACGTGCTTGTTTTGGTGCAAAGCTAACTTCTTGCCAGTCGTTGGTATTGCTAAATGTGCCAGTCGCAACACTTTCCCATGTTTGGTTGTCTGTACTTACATAAACTTCATAGTTGCTAACCTTACCATTTGAAGCACCATCTTGACGTTGC
The DNA here is from genome assembly GCF_041807805.1 of Streptococcus sp. E29BA. Classification (NCBI taxonomy): domain Bacteria; kingdom Bacillati; phylum Bacillota; class Bacilli; order Lactobacillales; family Streptococcaceae; genus Streptococcus; species Streptococcus sp. E29BA. The sequence goes on along the minus strand of NZ_JBGTZA010000024.1, from coordinate 4,844 downwards.
AAGTAAGCCAGACCGTCCAGATGTCTGATTTTTCCAGTATCTCCGACTAACCAAAGATTGGAAATGTCTGTTCCAGCACCCCACGCTGAATGCCAATGCGTGCTAAAGTCAAAGTCATTGGCATTAGTGACTGCTTCGGATGCCCGGTTTTCAACAGATCCAGCTGTCAGAGTGACCTCACTACGAGGCACATAGCGCTTATCCTCAGGTGTCCGTGGGCTTTCTGGAATCAAATGCACCGTATAAACAGCTGAGCGCGTCTTATCTTCTGACTCGGTAAAAATTTTCACCACACCATCTTTTTCTGGCAAGACAGTAACACCGACATTCCGATTATTGTTTGTTGCAGTGACCACACCTGTTGCTGGCACCCGCATCGTTGTAGCAACTCGATTGCCTGTGTAGTGACGAACACCGACGCGAACGTCTGTTAGCCCTGCTTCACTGTGCTGGTTAAAGCTCTCTAAGGAGGTCATCAGCTGAACTTCTGCGATGCCGACAGATGATTTCTGCGTGCTTGGCATGGCTTCGTCAGAATTTTCAACAGTCATCTTGAACTCAACAGCAGAAACAGGCTGAGCTAGACGATAAGTCACTTTTGTCAAGCTAGTGCCTGCGACAGCCTCAGATGTCTGATTCGCGATGGCAATTGTTTCATCTTCTGCACCAGAACCACGGTTCCAGGCGAAGGTCGCTGATTTTGGTGTGCGCAGTGATAGACGGTCTCTATGGTAATAGGCCACAACTTCTGCGATGGTTTGAGCCGTGTCATAAGTGAAACTCAAGGTTGCGGTCTTTTGACCGTTTTGAGCAGCTTGCCAGTTTGACCAAATCGTCGGATTAGGGCCGCCTTGGTTATTCGCTGATACGTTGAGATTACCATCGTTGATGGCTGCTAGCGTATCTGATTGCTGTCCTGTCGGTACACTCTGAGACAAACGAGCTGCGCTCGGTGCAACGTTTTGGTCAATGGTGATTGTTTTTTCTCCAACACGAACACTGGCAATAATCGGCAATTTTTGCCCAAGCACATCTGCAGTACCGTTAATCATGACTGTACCAGTCTGCGCAAACTGTGCTTCCTCTGGCATTTGCCAAGAAACTGGGAAGGTCGCTGACAAGAGACTGCCGTCTGCCAGATAGGCTTGCGCAGTTTCCGGTAGTTTAGGACGTGCCCCTACCTCAGTGGCAGTACTGATGTTCTTGATGGCTGCGACTTGGTCGATAACCGCAACAACAAGCTCTGCCCTTGTTTCCAAATCGTTGATACGACCTGTTGCAGTAAAGGTTTCGCCTGCGGCGAGTTTTGGTGCAATAGCCGAGCGGTCAAAATGAAGATCTTTTTCCACTTCTCGACCGTCTTCGTAGCGGACAGTGGTTTTCTCTGGTAGCTTAAGCTCCGCGCCTTTTTTGATATAGATGGTTTTTGTGAGCTTGTAACTGTCGACCTTATCTGCTTGCGGCTGGCGTTTAGCAGCCACCTCAAAGGTCTGTGTGCTTGAGGCTAACCCGTCAGCTGTTGCAGTGACCTGTACCTGACCTGCCTTACCTGTCATTTTGAGGATCGCAACAACTTTACCACCGAAGGCTTGACGGTTATCATCTTGGTAGGACTGGTGATCAACAGGGTTCCCGTTGTCCATAGCGACTAGCTCGGCCTCACCCGTCACTGTCACTTTGATGCGGTTGCTTGCATTAACAACCAGATTGCCCTTGGCATCTTGCACATCAATGGTCACATAGGCCAGATTGTGATCATCAACAGTATCTTTCTTATGAGTCACTGTTGCGTGCAACTTGTGAGCTGCACCGAAGGTGCTGACCTGACTAGTTCCCACTGTCTGCTCAATCACATGATCCTGTTCATCCAGTGCAACAGCTTTAATCGTGCCTGCTTGATAAGGCACATGCCAAGTGAGATAGAGGTTTTTATGCTCAGCGCGCTGCTTGTCCTCACCCTTATAAATCTGATGGGTATAACCTGCAGATGTTGTTTCTTTACTAAATGCTTTTGTCCCAATAACACGCTCTACGCCCTCAGGACTGATGTGAACTAACTTCACTTTAGCAGCGTTAGAGTAAACAACAACTTCTACTTGATTTTGATTGTCCTTAGCGACAACTGACTCCTCCCAAGCCGGCAAGACATGCAATGTCGTGTCCCCTTTTTGCCATTGGCTACGGTAGAAATAGTAAGAGTCTTTCGGCAGACCAGCCGTATCAACGATACCAAAGTAAGAACTCTTAGGTGCTCCCCAAGCACCGACAGAACCTGAAGATACACCATTCCACGGTGTTGGTTCACCAAGATAGTCAAAGCCTGTCCAGACAAACTCCCCTGCGACAAAGTCTCGTTTAATGGTATCATACCAAGCCTCACTGGCGACATGTCCCCATCCAACCTTACTTTGATCATATGAAGTCAACTGACGATCCGAGCGACGCTCATTGCCTTTGACATTATAAACACCACGGCTGTTAATAGCCGAAGCTGTCTCAGAACCGTAAATAATCCAGTCTGGATGGTCACGATGACCTTGGTCATACTGAGCACCATTAGCATAGTTATAGCCAACAATGCCTTTTGTTCCTGACTTATTAGTCAAGGCATTAGCCATCGCAATAGATGTCTGGTTAAGGTTTTTGAGCTTATTATCTCCCAATGTGGCTGGACGGGTTGGATCTATTTCTTCTACCCAGCTAAAGAGTTTAGCAATCACCTGTGGATAATTAGAGGTGTTGGCAGAAAAGCCCTCCATGACCTCATTACCCGTTGACCACATGATGATGGATGGGTCGTTAATCCCGCTTTTGACCATTTGCTTGATGTGGTACTCTGCCCAAGTTTGTTCAGGAGAGGTCACACCATTTAAGTTTCTTACGCTAGTACCAATCTGACGATTGAAGAAACGAGCATAGTCGTTTGTGTTCCCATTTTTAGCATGTTCCCACGTATCAAATGCTTCATCAATCAAGAGCATTCCCTTGCGGTTAGCGATGTCTTTCATGGCACGAGAAGCAGGGTTGTGGGTCACACGAACCGCATTAACGCCCATATCCTTGAGAATAGTGAACTGGCGTTCGATGGCATCGTAATAAGCACGCGCCCCTAGACCACCCTGGTCATGGTGAATGGATACCCCTTGCAATTTCAGGTTTTGCCCATTGAGTTTGAAGCCCGTATCCTTATCAAAAGCGGTATAACGGAAACCTGTCTCTTGATCCCTTGACTGAATCACCTGACCGTCCTTTAACACCTCCGTCCGAAGCACATAGAGATGAGGATTGTCGACCGACCAGAGTTTTGGCTTAATGACCGTTAGGCTATTGTCAATAGCCGAGCGAGCGCCTGCTGCTACCGTTTGAGGAGATGTCGTTTGGGTTTCCGCAACTGTCGTGCCTAGTGACCCATCACCCTGACGCTCGAACAAGGTATGCTTAACGCTAATCTGAGCAGTCTCATTGCCTTGGTTAATAACACTAGTGCCAATAGTGACGCGACTACCGCTAGCTTGGTCATGTGTTGTTTCCAAATCAGGTGTCCGAACCACCACCCCATACTCCGCCAAATGGACTGACGGAGCAAATTCCAAATGCACAGACCGGTAAATCCCTGAACCTGAATACCAACGAGAACTTGGGATTGGGTTGGTCACTTTGACTGCCAGAACATTTTCCTCATCTTTTTTCAAATGTTCCGTCAAATCAAAACTAAATGGGCTATAGCCGTAAGTGTGTGTTCCTAAGGACGTGCCGTTGATGAAAACTTCCGTCTCCATATAAGCCCCGTCAAATTGCAGGTTAACACGACCCTTAGCCGCCTCTTCTCCAATGGTAAAGGACTTGCGGTACCAGCCGATACCGCCAGGCTTGTAGCCACTTTCAGCCTCACCAGATGGGGTGTAGTCCTGGGTTAAGCTAAAATCATGTGGCAAATCTAGCTTTTTCCAGCTCGAATCGTCAAAGCTCTTGCTAGAAGCTGCTGCACTATCTCCCAGATTGAATTTCCAATCCTTATCAAAATTCACCACTTTATCCGTGTCGTTGTAATGATTGACCTTATGCCATTCCTCAGGTGATTCTGTCTGGGTAATCGTTTCGGATGGCTTGTCGCTAGATGGTTCAGCAGAGCGAGTGGCCACATTAGCAACAGCAGGGCTTGAGGAAACTGTAACACGAGACAAGTCCTCAGCAGGTGCTTCTGAAGTCACTTTTTCTGCATCTGACGAGCTCGACAAGCCTTGTTCTGCTACTTCGGACGCTTTACCTTCCTCGACAAGCGGTTTAACAGGCGCTTCATTTGCTACAGATTGTTCGTCTTCTTGCTTATCCGTCTGACCAGCGACTGGTGAAACAGGTGTTTCCGCTAAAACTGTTTCTTGTGGCAACACCCCAGACAAAAATAGACCAACCACAACAGAGCCAACACCCAGGCTCGTCTTACGGATGGAATAATGATAAAGCCGATTCAGGTAATCTTTTCTATCTCGTTTCATACGTGATAGCAACCTCCTTTGATAAAATAATTTGTTTAAAAACACGACGTGAGTCGCAAACGTTTACAAATAAAATATTAACAAAAACTAATTTCAAAATCAAGCGTTTACACAAAAAATAATAAAATCTTATCATGATAAAAGGAGGATGTTTTCCTGTAAATGCCCCTAGCTAACACTCTCAAAAATCAATCCTTATCTTTTCAATCCGCTCTAAACTTATCCACGTCTATAATGACAACACCTAAAAAAGACCAAGATTCCAGATGGATTTGAACCGCACCCCAAAAGTTAGACAGATAATCTAACGAATGGGGTGCTTTTTTATGAAATTGAGCTACGAAGATA